>JABFRG010000425.1 GCA_013141295.1 Polyangiaceae bacterium | reverse complement strand
GTGCCTGGGGCGCCTCGCCGCCGGAGAGCGTGAACTCGCCGACCATCTCGATGAGGCTGTTGGCCTGACCGGTGAGCTCCTCCGCGGCGCTGGCGGTCTCCTCGCTGGTGGCGGCGTTCTGCTGGGTGAGCTTGGAGAGCTCGTCCATCGACTGGTTCACCTGGGTCACCGTCTGGCTCTGCACCTCGGAGGCGGCGGCGATCTCTTGCATCACCTCGCCCACGCGGCGCACCCGAGAGGTGATCTCCCCGAGGTTCTCGATGACCTCGCGGTTGAACTGCACGCCCTCTTCGGCATTCTTCACCGAGCCCTCGATCATCTGGGCGGTCATGCGTGCCGCTTCGGCGCTGCGCATGGCCAGGTTGCGTACCTCTTCGGCCACCACCGCGAAGCCTCGTCCGGCGTCGCCGGCGCGGGCCGCTTCCACCGCTGCGTTGAGCGCCAGCAGGTTGGTCTGGAAGGCGATGTCGTCGATGGTCTTGACGATCTTGGCGGTCTCGTCGGACGACGCCTTGATCTTCTCGATGCTCTGCGAGAGCTTGTTCATGTTGTCGGCGCCCTTGTCGGCGCTGGAGCGAGCTGCGTCGGCCAGGGTGCGCGCCTCTTGCGAGTTGCGCGCGTTCTGGGTGGCCATCGACGTCATCTCCTGGAGGTTGGAGGTCACCTCTTCGATGGTGCCGGCGCTGCGCGAAGTCGCTTGTGCGAGCGACTGGCTGGCGCTGGTGATCTCGCCGCAGGCGGTGGAGACCTCGTTGGAAGCGGCCGACACCTGATAGAGGGCCGTATCGAGGTTCTCGACGGCGCTGTTGAGCAGCCCCTTGAGGCGATCGTAGCTGCCGTCGTACTCGCCGACGACCCGGATGGCGACGTCGCGGTTGGCGAGGCGTTCCAGGACGTTTCCGGCCTCGTCGAGGAAGGTTTCGGCGGCCTTGGCGTTCTTCTCGATCTCGCGCGAAAGCTCTTCCTGCTTGGCTTCGGCGGCCTTGGCTTCCGTCACGTCGGAGGCGAGCTTGACGATCTTGATGGGCTTTCCGTTGAGGTCGAAGATGGGATTGTACGATGCACGGACCCAGACCTCGCGGCCGCCCTTGCCGATGCGCTTGTAGTCGCCGGCCTGGTAGCGGCCTTCGCCGAGCTGGCGCCAGAATTCGGCGTAGTCGGGCGAGCTCGCGTAAGCCGGGTCCACGAACGTGCGGTGGTGGCGACCCACGATCTCTTCCTTGGCGTACCCCACTACCTTGAGGAAGTTCTCGTTGGCGGCCACGATCGTTCCGTCGAGGTTGAATTCGATGACCGCCATGGCCTTGTGAATGGCGTTGATCTGGGACTCGTAGTCGGCATTCTTGACCTTCGCCGCGGTCACTTCGGTGGCAAAGGTGGCAACACGAATGACCTTACCCTGGCGGTCGAAGACCGGGTTGTAGGAGCTCTGAAGCCACACCTCGCGACCGCCTTTGGCGACGCGGCGGAGCTCCCCAACCTGAATTTGCCCTTGTCCGAGCGCCGTCCAGAACGCCGTGTACTCGGCGGTATGCGCCTGCGCCGGGTCCATGAACATCCGGTGGTGCTTGCCCTTGAGCTCATCCAGCGTGTACCCGACGATCTTCAGGAAGTTCTCGTTGGCCTCGATGATGGTTCCGTCGAGGTTGTACTCGATGACCCCCATAACGCGGTCGATGGGCTTGAGGCGCGCTTCGACGACCTCGCTCATGCGCGTACGCCGGGACTCGTCGAAGGCCGTGAGCACCAGCGCCATGTCCACGCGCAGCGCGCGGATCACCGACTCCTCGTAGCGCTTGAATGCCTCGCCCTTGAGCTTCGCCCGCTCACGACCGGCCGCCAGGAGGTGCTTCTCGATGACGGTGTACATCATGATGAAGTACGAAGCCGGAAGGTCGATGCGATCGTGAATGCGGCCCACCAGGTCGCGGTGCTTCAGAAACGCCTCGTCGATGCGGCCCTCGAAGAGCGCCCGTAGATAGCGCTCGAGCATCGGGCGCTGGCGTTCCACCGTGGTGTTCCTGGCGATGACGCTGCTCATCTCCGGGTTTTCCAGAATCTTGCCGTAGAACTCGTCGAGGAGCGCCGGGAAGGCCGGGCCGACGAGCTCTCGCTTGGAGAGTAGAATCGCCATGTCCTCGGGCGTGAGCCCGTGGGCGGCGATGGTCGCGCGCGCGGACGGGTCGGCAACGGCGAACTCCACCGTGTGGAGCGCCTGCTTGGACGCCTTCTTCGGTGCCGACTTCTTCTTCGGTGCCGACTTCTTGACCGGTTTCCCACTGTGCTTCGTAGCCATGATGATCCTCAATTCCCCGCTGACGTTGATTGGAACGTTCCCTGAATTTTATGCGGCCGACTTGCTGGCTTCGGCGGCAGACGTGACCGACACGACCTCGCTCGTCGCGAGCACCTTCTCGATGGCCAGAAGCAGTCGCGCTCCGCCGCTGGAGGTGGCGATGCCGAGGAGATGGTCGGTGGGCACGTCGGCGCCGAAAGAGGGCGGCGGCTCCACCTGGTCGGCCTTGATGTTCACCACCTCGCGCACGCGGTCGACCACGATGCCGACTTCCATCTTGTCGACGCTGACCACGATGATGCACGTGTGGCGCGTGGGCACGGTGGCGGGCATGCCGAACTTTCGGTGCATGTCGAACACCGGGACGATCTTGCCCCGCAGATTGATGACGCCCAGCACCACGTCCGGGGTGCGCGGAACCCGCGTCACCGGAATGAGCGCCATGATCTCGTGCACGTTCTCGATGCGCACGCCGTACTCTTCTTCCCCCAAGCCGAAGGTCAGGTACTTTCCCCCTACCGTCGCGCCATGCTCGCTGCTCGCCATGCCATCCTCCTTCACGCCGCGTTGACCCACCCGTTGGTCTGGTGCGCCAATGCGACCAGACCCGGGGGATCGAGTATCAGCCCCACCCGACCGTCTCCCAGGATCGCGCCGCCGGCAACGCCGGGGACCGTCAAGAGGGAGCTCGCCAAACCCTTGCTCACGACTTGTTGCTGGGTGAGCAGCTCGTCCACCAGGAAGGCTGAGCGGCCCTCGCCGTAGTCCACCACCACCACCAGGGCCTTGGTCGGATCTTGCTCGGCACCTTCGATGTCGAAGATGTGATGGAGCCGGAATACGGAGACGAACTCGTCGCGCACGCGCACGAACTCGCCGCGCCCGGCCACCTTCGACAGCATGTCTTTGGTGGGGCGGAAGCTGGTGCGAATGGCCACCGTGGGCAGGATGAAGCGCTCCTGCCCCACGCGAACCAACATGCCGTCGGTGATCGACAATGTGAGCGGCACGTGAATGGTGAACGTGGTGCCCTTGCCGAGCACGGTGGTGGTCTCGATGCGACCCTTCAGCGCCTCGACACCCCGCTTGACCACGTCCATGCCCACGCCGCGGCCCGAGATGTCGGTCACGGTATCGCGGGTGGAGAAGCCCGGCTCGAAGATGAGGTTCAGCACCTCGTCTTCGGTCATGGCGGCGTCGGAGCGGATGATCCCGCGCTCGATGGCCTTGGCGGCGATGGCCTTGCGGTCCATGCCCTTGCCGTCGTCGGAGAGCCGGAGCACCAGGTGGCCGCCGGAGTGGAAGGCCGAGAGCCGAACCGTGCCTTGCGCGGGCTTGCCGGCAGCGATGCGTTCTTCCTTGCTCTCGACGCCGTGGTCCACCGCGTTGCGCACCATGTGCACCAGCGGATCGGCGACCACGTCGACCATGTTGCGGTCGATCTCCGTCTCGTCGCCGTCGGTGAAGAAGCGCACGTCTTTCTCCGTGCGTTGCACCACGTCGCGCACCACCCGGTTGAGCTTCTGGAAGGTCGACTTCAGCGGCACCATGCGCAGGCTCATGCTGAGGTCCTGCAGCTCGCGGACGATCTTGGCGCCGTGCGCGACCTTCTTGCGGAACTCCTCGTGCTTGGGCATGACCAGCACCGGGTCTTGCGAGACCATCGATTGCGCGATCACCAGCTCGCCCACCATGTCGATGAGGCGATCGAGGCGGTCGGTACGCACGCGCATCCAGGCGGAGTCGCCGTCGCCCTTGCCGGGCACACGGGTCCCCGCGATCTCGCTAGCGAGTGGAACATCTACCGGGATAGCCGGCAGGGCGCCGACATCGGTGGCCGCACCGCGGCCGGTGTCGGGCGCGCCGAGCGCCCCGATGAGCGCCGCGAGCGTGCCCGGGAGCTCGAGCGGGCTGGTGCCGTCGAGGCTCTTCTCGACGCCGTCGATGCAGCCGCGGAGCGCATCGATGGCCCGGAGCGTGAGGGTCGCGTTGCGACCGGTGCATCGGAGCTCGCCGGTGCGAATCCTGGAGAGCAAGCTCTCCGCCGCGTGCGCGAAGGCCGCGATGGCGTTGAACCCGAGCATGGCCGAGACGCCCTTCACGGTGTGGAAGGCGCGGAAGACCCGGTCGATGGCCTGCTTGTCGTCGGGGTGCGCTTCCAGCTCGAGGAGCGCCGCTTCGGCGTCTGCGAGGTTCTGCCGCGCTTCGACCACGAACTCGCCCATGAGCTCGCGCTCCTGGGCCGAGGCCAAGGTCATGGTGGCTCCGGGCGTTTCGTTGCGCGGCGTCGGCGTTCCGGTCTCGAAGATCTCGAAGCCATCGTCGACGATCGGGCGACCCGCCGGTGCTGCCGCGGGCTCCGCGGGCTTCGGGGGAGAAGCGACGGCGGCAGGGGCCTCCTGGAGCGCTGGCTCGCAGCTGGTCATGGAGGCGAGCAGGCGCGCGGCCTCGTCGATGTGCTCCGCGCGGTCGGCTTCGGGGCTCGCCAGGGCTTTCGCCAGGAGATCCCTCGCGCTCGTCGCGATACGCGCTACTTCCCCCTCCAGAGTCGCGGTGGAGATCCAGCGGGCGAGCTCTTCATGGAGTCCCGTCAGCGTCGCAGTATCCCCCGGCGCCATTACGAGCGCCCTTGCCGCGAGATCGTGGGCGACCTCGGTCAAATCTGCCATGCGCTCGAGAACGGCAGCCCCCTTGTGGACTTTAGCCACACGGCGAAGATGTACGATGCGTAAGAAGGGCACAGGGATAGCGCGTCGTGTCGCGCAGGTGCTGCACTTCGCGATATCGGAAATTCCTTTTTAGTTGCCCAGGCTACCGGACGTTGCAAGGCGAGGAGGTTCGATTGCTCTACCGAATCGCGTATCAAAGCCAGCCCACCGTCCCGGTCACGCTGCAGCTCGTCAACGGGATCGTCACGGTGGCGCGCAAGCGCAACGCTGCGGCTGGCATCACGGGCTTCCTCACCTTTCGGCCCGAGTGGTTCCTGCAAGTTCTCGAGGGCGAGCAGGAAGCGGTGTGTCGGCTCTTCGCCGACATCGGCAAGGATCGGCGCCACTGTGGAGTGACGCTGCTCGAGCACCGGGCCATCGCCCGTCGCGAGTTCCCCACCTGGAGCCTCGGCGCACGCCTTGCGCCGGTGGGCCTTCAGGGACACGCGGCATTGGCCGCGCTCCGGGTGATCTCCGAGGGGAGCTACAACACGCGACCTGCCAACGTTCTCTAGCCGGCTATCGCCAGCCTTCGCGCGCGGATACGCCGCGCGGATCGTCGCTCCAGACGTCGGCGCGGAAGTCGCTCTCGATGGTCCGTGACACGCGGAAGAGCCCGAGGTGCTGGTGCAGCACTTCGACGACCTCGTCACCGCTGGCTTCGCAGCCAGCGATGGGCGCGCGCCAGTGGCACCCCACCACGGTTCCGCCCGACCGCAGCGAAGCGCGCGTGCGCTCGGCGAGCCGTGGCAGCTCCGCGCTCGGCAGGTAGTACGCCAGCTCGCTGAGGGCCACGAGATCGAAGGTGCCGGATGGCCAGTCGGAGGGCACCACCCGTTGCTCCACCGCGGCGTGGGGATACGTCGATAGCCGGGCCGCCGCCAGCGCTACGGCCTTGGGGGAAGCGTCCGAGGCCAGGAACACATCGCAGCGCTCGGCCAGTGCCGCCGAGAGCTCGCCGTTGGCGCATCCGGGTTCATACCCGCTTGCGTAGCGGCGCTCGAGGAGGACCGCCACCGTGAGCGCCCGTTTGCGTGCCTCGTACCAGCGCGTGCGGAAGCGCCACGGGTCGGGGTCGTCGGCGAATACTCGGTCGAACTGGACGCTGGGTTCGTTCATGTCATGCCTCGTCGGAGAAGAAGTATTCGCAAGACCATGCGGCGCGGGCGCGGATCTCCGGCCCCAGGACCGCGCCCGAGGACGTGGAGCGAGCGGTGAGCTGGCTGCGATGTGCCGCCAGCGCTCGGGCCTTTCGCGCCCGTGCACGCTCGTCGAGCTCGAGCCCCGCCAGGTGTGCCCAAGGCGCGTCCTCGGCCGACGACGCGGGCGCCGGGGGCGATGCCCAATGCCACATCCACACCGGCGCCTCGAGGCAACGGAGCGCGCGCTCCCGACAGGCGCGGCGAACACACTGCCCGACCGCCTCGTGGTCCGGGTGGCCGTCCAGCCGCCAGGTACAGGCGACCACGTCGCCCGGATGAAGAAGCGCTTCGAGTCGTCGCGCGAGGGTGGCCTCGACCCCGCGCACGCCGCCATCCGGGAGCCCGAAGCGAATCACCGGGCCGATGTACGAGAGCGCGCGCAAGCCCGTGCGACGTTCCCGCGCGCGGGTCGCTGCCAGACGGTGGGGGTTCTCGGTGGCGCCGTGGCTCGCCTCCCCGTCGGTGGCGCCCACGACCAGGGCCTCGCCGCCACGTTCGCAGTGCATCGCGAGGAGCCCCCCGCAGCCCAGGACCTCGTCGTCCGGGTGCGGAGCCACCACCACCAAGCGTGCGTCTGCTGCGACCCACGCATCGAGGGGGCGACACGCCACATTTCGGCGGAGCCAGCGCTCCCACGATGCCGGGGCCGTTCCCGAGCCTTCGATGTGGCGAGCGCGATTCATAGATCGAAGGGCTCATCGCCCGCGGCGACCTGCGCACCGAGCGCCGCCAGGTCGCGCTCGCCGTGGGACTGACGCACGAACACCGTGAGGTCCGCTGCCGCGCGGGCGAAGTGCGCGTTGCGACAATAGGCCGCCGGCCCCAGAACGCCGCCTGCGAGCTCGAGGGTCCGGAGCGCTGCGCGTTCGGCCGCGAGCCGCGCCCGGTGCACCACCCGCTGCGCATCAGCCATCGGTTGCCCGTCGACGAAGCGCGCCGCATCGCGCAGCGCAGCGGCTGCTGCGTGCATCCAGAGGTCGACCTTGCCGAGGGCGGCGTGCGCGAACGGGTCGCGCTGCGGCGCGCTGCGAAGAGCCTCGGCGACGCCGGATGCGCCCCCGTACCAGCACGCGGCGACGCCAGCCCCACCGTGCCAGAACCCCGGCCGGGAGAGGTAGGCGCCGGGCGCCCCCACGAGCTCGCACGCGGCGCCGTGGAAGGTGACATCCGCGGTCACGGTCTCCGCCATGCCCGGACCGACGAACGCGCTCTCGGAGATATCGAGGCCCGGTTGATCGAGCGCCACCGCCACCAGCTGGCTGCCCGCCTCGCCCCAGGCGGTCACCAGCGCGTGGGACACGGCGCGCGCGCCGGAGCACCACTGCTTCGGCCCGTGAAGCGTGGCGCGTCCGTTGCGCACCTCGAGGGAAACGCGGCTTCGCGGTCCCTCGGCCGCCCACACCCCCCAGGAGGCCCGCGCCGGTACCGCGAAGGTCGCGCCCAACTCGTGGAGAATCGCGAGGGCGTCGGTGTGGCCCTCGTATAGCTTGGCCAGCGCGAGGTCACTGCGGCCGACTGCGGCCAACGCTTGCCAGCGCGCGAGGGTGTGGCCGCCGCCGGGCATCGGAAGGACGTCGAGCTCTCGCACCAAGAGCTCCCGGAGCTTCTCGCGGGCAGGTAACCGTGGGGCGAGGGAAGCCAACGTCGTTCGAAGATGGGTGAGGCTCGCGCCTCCGGAGCGACGGAAGAGGGACGCGCTCACGTTCGCACTCCGCCCGTGTGCACGCCCGCCGCGTGGCTGGGCGAAGCCGAACCTTCCTCCACTACGTGCTCGAGCTTGCGGAGGAAGGCGCCGAACCCACCGGGGGCACGATGCGTGCGCCGAGTGCTGGTCCACACCCGCGGCGCGCGCGACCACGCGATGGTCAGGCCGTGGGCCTGCGCTCGCTCCACGAACGCGACGTCCTCGCCGCTTCGGAGCGCGGGAAATCCACCCACCCGCGCGTACGCCCGCGCACTGGCTCCGAGGTTCGCCCCGTGCACGTGACGATGGGCGTCGGAATCGGTGTATTCTGCACGATACGCACGGCGAGCTCGGTGCGTATAGTCGCCCCAATCGCGTATTCCCACCGTGCCGCACACCACGTCTCGTCGGAGCGCCAGCTGCTCCGCCAACCAGTCGCGGGAGACGCGCGTGTCGGCGTCGGTGAAGGCGAGCCATCGGGCGCCGACCTCGAGCGCGGCCTGGGCACCGGCGCGCCGCGCCATGCCCACATTTCGCGCGGCGATCTCCAGCACCTGGGCGCCCATGCCGCGGGCTATGGACGCGGTGGCGTCGCTGCAGGCGTCGGCTACCACCACCACCCGGCACGGCTCGCCCTCGAGCCGCGCAGAGGTCGTAGCTTCGGCGATGGAGAAGAGGCAATCGCCCAGCTCCGCCGCTTCTTCGTGCGCAGGGACGATGACGGCGATCATCGGTGCCTCGGGAGCGAATGGTGTCTCATCGTCAAGCGGCGGCGAGGCCCGGCTGAATGATCACCTTGATGCACCCATCTTCCTTGTCACGGAAGGTCTCGTACATCTTCGGCGCGTCTTCCAGGGCCACCCGGTGGGTGATGACGAACGTGGGGTCGATATCGCCGCGCTCGATGCGCTCGAGGAGCGGCTTCATGTAGCGCTGCATGTGCGTTTGCCCACTTCGCATGGTCAGACCCTTGTTCATGAAGGCGCCCATGGGAATCTTGTCGGGAACACCCACGTACGCGCCCGGAACCGAGACGGTACCGCCCTTGCGGCAGCAGAGAATCGCCTCCCGCAGCGCATGCGCGCGGTCGGTGCCGAGCATCACGGCGGACTTCGCCTTGTCGAGAACCGCATCGAAGGAACCGGTGGCGTGCGCTTCGCAGCCCACCGCATCGACGCACCGGTCAGGGCCCCGGCCGGCGGTCATCTCCTTCAGACGGTCGGACACCGACTCCTTGGTGAAGTCGATGGTCTCCGCCCTTCCGAACTTCTGCGCCATGGCCAGCCGCTCCGGCACGCAGTCGATGGCGACGACGCGACCTGCACCGAGGAGCCACGCGCTCTGGATGGCGAACTGCCCCACCGGACCGCAGCCCCACACCGCCACCGTGTCGCCGGCTTCGATCTCGGCGTTCTCCGCCGCCATGTACCCGGTGGGCAAGATGTCGGAGAGGAAGATCACCCGCTCGTCCGGGAGATCCGACTCGATCTTGAGGGGGCCGACGTCGGCGTAGGGAACGCGAAGATACTCCGCCTGGCCGCCGGCGAATCCGCCGAGCAAGTGGGAATACCCGAGAAGGCCGGCGGGCGAGTGCCCCATGGCCTTCTCGGCCAGCGCGGCATTGGGGTTCGAACGGTCGCAGCACGAGAACAGCGTTCGCTTGCAGAAGAAGCAGTCGCCGCAGGAGAGCGTGAAGGGAACCACCACGCGATCACCCACCCGCAAGTTGGTTATCGCGGAGCCCACCTCGACCACGACCCCCATGGGCTCGTGCCCGAGGATGTCGCCGGATTCCATGGTGGGCATGAACCCGTCGAACAGGTGCAGATCGGAGCCGCAAATGCCAGAGGTCGTGATCTTGACGATGATGTCGCGGGGGTCCTGAATCTGCGGATCGGGGACGGTGTCGATGCGTACGTCACCGGAGCCGTGCCAACAAAGTGCTTTCATGTAAGGGTCCTTCTGCGTGGTTTCAGGAGAGAGGGCTTCTTAAGGGGCGATCGAGCGTCTCGCAGGAGGGTCGCTGTGCAATCGAGGTGCCGAGCGCTCGTCGCGTTGCATGGTGCGCGCGACATGGGATCGTGAGACACGGCGATGCCTCAGTTGGGGCAGCGCTGCAGGGTGCTCGAGGAGGCGTGCGACGACGCCTCCTCGCGCGCCGCGGTCACCGCATGCCGCTAGGAGCGCCGGTGCCGCTGGTGCCGCTGGTGCCGGACGAAGTGCCCATACCGGACGAGCCGCTGGTGCCGGACGAAGTGCCCATACCGGACGAGCTCGACGTGCCGCTGCTCCCGTAGCTGCCACTGGAGCTGGACGTCGACGAGGGATCGCTGGGGGGCGGTGAGCCTCCCCCGCACGCGATCGCGGAAGAAACAGCGAACAAGGCGAAGGCGGCAGCGATGAGGCCGCGAGCGTACGAACGATTCATGTGATGGCTCCTTTGACGTGCACGGACCGCGCGGCGAACGTCGCCGTGCGGATGCCGTGAGCGGGCACCGGTAGCAATGCTCATTCCAGTCGCCGGCCGATGCGCTCACCCCGGTGGTACCGAACCGGAGCCCACACCGTGGCGAGGAGCGCACGTTCGCCACAGGTGTGCTCGATGGCCATGGCTCGTGCACTCCGATGGCAATCTGAAGAGCCGACGAACGCAGGCCGTCGGGCCATGGTCTGCGCTTTGCAACATCGGCCTGCAGCAACCGACGTAACCCACGGAGACTCTCATGTTCAGTCACGCGCTCGAATCGCTCTTCGACATCGTCCCGGTCGACCCCCGAATGCCCGCGCCCACGCGGCTGCCCGACATCGCAGCCGAAGACCCCGCGAGCACGGAGGAGCGTCCCGCGCCGGGCAACGCCGACGCTGGTAGCGTGCTGCCCCGGCGATGAGCGAAGCGGGATCCAAAGAGGAAGCCGCGCAGGCGGAGACCAACATCCAGACATTCCTCCAGGAGGTCCGGACCGTGCTGCCGGGCACCCAACTCCTCGGCGCCTTCCTCCTCACGGTGCCGTTCCAAGCGCGCTACGAGACGCTCGCGCCCTCGGAGCGTATCGTGCTCTTCGTGACGTTCATCGCCAACCTGGTCGCGCTCGCGGCGTTCCTGCTGCCGGCGGTGTACCACCGGGTCGCGGCGCCCATGCGGGAGAAGAACAAGTTCGTCGTGCTCGGCACCTGGGTCGTTCTCGCCGGCTTCGTGCCGCTGTTCGTTTCCACCATCCTGACGGTCCACGTGCTCGCTTCGATGGTATTTCCGGACTCGTCCATCCCGCTCGTCACCTCGCTGGTGCTCGGCCTGCTGCTCTTCTTCGGCTGGGCGGTGGTGCCGATGCTGCGGCTGCACGAGCGCATTGGTGCGCGCCGATCCGGCCTGAAATGACGTGATAGAGGGGGCCTCACTCCGGTCGGGATGACCCCGTGTTTTTTCGAGAACAGTCAGCCCGTGAGCGGCAGATCTTCCGGCGCCGGTCGCGGCCCTGCGGCGAGGTGCTTACGGCAGTGATCGAGATAGGCGCGTTCGTGGAGCGCCACCAGCTCCACCACGGCCGACCAGAGCCAGGCCGGCACCGTGAGGTTGTCGCTCTTGCCGCGGCGAAACGAGGCCAGCCACGCCGCGCAGGCGGTGGGGGTGAGCTGCCGGGCGTGGGCCACGCCGAGGACGCTCCCCAGGTAGCCGCCGATGGCCATGGCTTCCTCGCGCCGAAGTCGCGTGAGCTCGAGCTTCAGATCCTGCGGGAGCAGCTCCCGTACGAACACGTGCTTGTCGCGGAGCGAGGCTGGCGCCATGCGTTCACCCAGAGAGGGCGCCAATGCCCGGGCTCCGGTGACCACGCGCTCGCCATGGTTGGCGGGCATGCGCGAACGAGGCGCCCGCGGCGCGAGCGCCGGAATGGCCTCTTTGACGTCCAGGAGGGCCAGCGACTTGGACGTACCCTTGGCCCCGCCCACGCGGACCAGCGCCGCGGCCCGGAAGTACCCCAGGGAGCTACAGCCCTTCACCCAGTATGCGGCGTCGACCAGCTCGATGCCGGCGTCGTCGTCCCGCGAAGTGAGGCTGGTGACCAGCTTACGCACGCGCGCCGTGAGAATGAGCTTCTCGACCGCCGTGCGCTCGGGCTGGGTGAGCGGCCAGAACCGCCTGCCGATGGGAATGGTGCCGTCGTGCTTCCCCAGCCGCTCCGCGAGCGCTTCACGTCGCGACCGGGAGGTGGCCTCGCGCAGCACGCCGCTCACCTGGGCGGGCGGGGCGCGGACGATGAAGTCCAGATGCGCAGCGCGCGCCTCGAGGACGCTCTCGTAGCCACGCGAGATGCTCTCCAGCACCCGCGCCGTGCACTCGCCGGGGAGGTCCGACGCGCGCACCGCCATGGCCATGGATAGGCAGAGCCGCATGACATCGTGTACCGGCGAGCCGATGACCGTCTGGTCGAGATCGCGCAGGTCGATGCCCAGCTCGCCGCCCATGGCAGCGATGGCGCCGAAATTTCCCACGTGGCAGTCGCCGCCGATCCAGATGCTGGGGCCGGAGGGGAAGGTCCCCGGGGGCGCCGCCTTCGACCATTCGTAGAAGCGCTTGGTGCTTCCCCGAACGTAGGCGTGCACGCTCGAGGTCATCTTGGCCTCGCGGCGAGCGTCGAGGAGCGGGCCGCGCTCCTCCGGAGAAACCGGCAAGTGTTGGTCGATTCGCATGGGCTCGCGGGGCAGTAAGCACATTCGGGGCCCGCCGCTGGTCGCTCGAATTTCCCGCGCCAGCGGCTGCCCGCTCACGACCCAGTACGAGCATTTGCGCCACACCGAGGGCGCACGCCTCGGTGCAGATCTGCCGCGATGCCGGCGCCGCGCGATCATGGCGGCTTCGAGCTCGTGGAGCGAGCGCAGGTAGCAGACCCCCGGCGGGACGAAGCCCAGGAGTGCAGCACCGGCGCCTCCGACATATATGGTGGTGCGCGGACCGAGCGAGGCGCAGAGCGCGATGAGCTCGGCGTTGGCGCGCGCCGGGTCGAGGGTGATGGGCACGCTGCAGGCGAGGACGTCGGGGCTCGTCTCGTTGACCCAGCGTACGAGGTCGCCGATGGGCAGTCCGCGGCCGAGGAGCACACAAGAGAACCCGGCCCCGTCCAGGCACACCTGGGTGAGACGGGCGCATATCTCGTGTTGGTCGGACCCGAGGGTCACGGCTGCCGCGGTGCCGTGCACCTCTAAGGGCGGCCTCGCGGCCCGTGCGACGCCGAGCGCTTCCGAGAGGGTATTGGTGATGACGTGATCGTCGGCCACGGAGTATTCGCGGCGCTGCCACCGAAGCCCCGTTTCCCGAAGTGCAGGTACCACCCAGTGCTCCAGGGTAGGCGTGACCGAGCCGTCCACCTCGGCGCGCGCTTGGATCCGCAGGGCGATGGTGCGAACGTCGCCGGCCGACGCGAGTGCGAGGAGCTCGTCGACGTCCGCGGTGCAGGTGATGGGCGGGCCATCACCTCTAGGAATCGTGGCCGATGGTGGCACGCTCTGCATGATCGCCTCATCCTTTGCTGCGAGGACAATGGCCGCGTCGACGGTCGAGTCTTGCGCTTTGTCGCGTGAACGGCCGGCGCTCGGCGAGCTTGAGGAGATGTTCGCTTCCACCGGCGATTCAAGGTTCGGGCCATCCGACCGTTCCGCTGGGCATGCCCCCGTCCAATTCATGGGAAGAGCGCGCGCTCGCTGCGGAGAAAACCGTAGATGTCTTGGTGCGCAAGGTGCGAGGCCTCTACGCCGGCACCGAGAAGACCACCATCCAGCGGCAGCTCGAGCAGGCGCAGCGGCGGAGCGAAGCGGTCGAGCGAAGGCGCGAGCTGGCCGACGTGCGCAACGCGGAGCTCAAGCACCATGCAGATCGCCTGGAGCGCGAGGTGGCCGACCGCACCCGAGACGTGCGGACCATCCTCGACAACGTCTCCTTCGGATTCTTGCTGGTGGGCGCCGACTCGCGCGTGGTGGGTGACTACTCCAAGAGCTGCCATGCGCTGCTGGCTTCCACCGAGCTTGCCGGTCGGCCCCTGGCCGAGGTGCTCGGCGCCGGAACGTCGCGTCAGCGGATCATGCTCGAGGCGGGCATCGATCAGGTGTTCGAGGACATCATGCCCGAAGAGCTGAGTCTGGGGCAGCTGCCCTCGCGCTACGTACTGGGCGCCCGCACCCTCTCCATCAGCGGCGCCGCGGTTCGCGACGACGCCGGCGCCGTCTATCGGATCCTGGTGACCATCAGCGACATCACCGAGCTCGAGACGGCCCAGCGCGAGATGCGCCACCACCGTCTGCTGGTGAACATCCTTCGGCAAAAGGAGTGGTTCCGCATTCTCTTGGCGGAGTTCTTCTCGCAGCTCGGCGCGGCGCGCGCGGCCATCGCCTTGGGCGACCAGGTGACCGTTCGGCGAGCCGTCCACACCATCAAGGGAAACATGGCAACCTGCGGCCTGGACGCCATCGCGAAGACGGCCCACGAGATCGAAGAGAACGACGCCATACTGGAGCCACACCTGGCGCTCCTGGAGTCGGCCGCACGCGAGTTCTTGACCGAGAACGCGGACGTTCTCGGCTTTCTCAGCGAGGGTGCGCAGTCGTTCCAGGTAACCGAGGAGCGCGTCTCCGGGCTCGAGCACATCATCGAGCGGTTTCCCGAAGCGATGCAGAAGGATGCCAAGCGGTGGCTGGCGGAGACGAAGCTCGTACCGTTCCAGCGGCTCATGGGGCCGTTCATCCAGCTCGCCAAGGGGCTCTCCGAACGGCTCGAGAAGCCGGCGGAGTTCACCGTGAGCGGCGAGGACACGCTGGTCGACGCGTTGACCACCGCGCCCATCATCGCAGTGCTGCCCCACCTGGTGCGGAATGCGTTCGACCATGGTCTCGAGCAGCCGGACGAGCGAGGCGAGAAGCCTTCGCTCGGTCACATCGGCCTTCACATCGCCGAGGGCATCAACGACTGGCACGTAGCGGTGAGCGACGACGGCCGAGGCATTCGCGCCGCCGACGTGGCTGCGCGGGCCGTCGCCATGGGCATTCTCGACGCGGAAGCGGCTGCGGCCATGCCCGACGCCGACAAGATGCAGCTCATCTTCGAAGATCGCCTCTCCACCGCCTCCGAGACGACGGAGATCTCCGGCCGCGGCGTGGGGATGGGCGCTGTCCTCGCGGCCGTCCGCCAGGCGGGCGGCGACGTGACGGTGGAGTCGGTACCTGGCGAAGGCACCACCATTCGCATGTTGATTCCCAAGCCCGCGGTCCTCAACGTGGCGCGCGGTCTCAGCGGACAACCTGGAAGATACGTCGCGCGGGAGAGCGTACAATGAAGATTCATCAAGGTCGCTCCTTCCACCAAGGTGCGCGCGAGGCCGTCGACGAGCTGGTCTCGGGCTGGGCCCTCGAGGGCGAAGCGCCCAGCCTCATCCTGGTGTTCGCGTCGACGAAGCAAGACCCGGCGGCCATCGCGTCCGAGCTGTCGCGCCGCTTTCCCGGCGTTCCCATGGCGGGCTGCTCCACCACCGGTGAGATGAGCGACGGTCATCACTCGCGGGGGAGCGTCGTCGCCACCGCGGTCGTTTCCCCCGAGGTTCGCTGGGCCACCACCCGCATCCGGGGCCTTCGCAACTACGAGGACGCTCAGGGTAAAGAGGCCGTGGAGCGCCTGGCGTCGGCCCTCTCCATGTCCGCGAGCGACGTGGACCCGCGCGAGTGGGTTTGCATGCTGTTCGCCGACGGCCTTTCATTGAAGGAAGAAGTGGTCGCCGCGAGCATCACCGAGCACCTGCAGGGCGTTCCCCTCGCGGGCGGCTCGGCCGGAGACGATCTGGCGTTCCAGCGAACCTTCGTCATCGAAGCGGGCGAAGCCATGGAAGACGCGGCAGTGCTCCTCCTCGCCCACGCCCCGCACGGCTGCGACGTGCTCAAGCACCAGCATTTCCTCGCGACCGAGCAGCCGCTGGTGGTGACGCGCGTCGACGCGGAAGCGCGCCGCGTCTACGAATTCAGCGGGCGGGTTGCGCGCGACGCTTACGCCGCAGCTCTGGGCGTGGCGCCGGGCGAGCTCACCGGTGACGCGACCTTCCTGCACCCGGTGGTGTTCGCCTGCGAGGGGCAGCTCTACGTGCGCTCGATCCAGAAGATCGAGGACGACGGGTCGATCGTCTTCTTCTGCGCAGTGGAAGAGGGCATGGTTCTCGACGTGGGCGGCCACGAGGAGATGAAGCCGGCGCTGGAGCGCGACGTCGCCTCCTTCCGCGCGCGCTTCGGCCAAGCGGACCTGCTCATTTCGTTCAACTGCATTCTCCGCGCCCTGGAAGCCGACAAGGCGGGCGCTCACGAAGACCTGGGCGCAGTGGTACAAGGCTGCGCCAAGGCCTCGGTGGGCTTCGACACCTACGGCGAGAGCTACAACGGTCTGCACATCAACCAAACGATGGTCGCGGTGGCGTTCCGTAGCGCAGCCTGAGCTCTGCAACGAGTGACAGAGGGTCCCTCGCTTCGCTCGGGATGACTCTTTGTTTCTTCGAGATACTGGCGGGTCCCTCGCTTCGCTCCTAAGAAACAGGCCGGCGAACCCACTCCGTTTCGCTTCGCGGTCACCCCGAAGCGCAGCGAGGGGGACCCTCCGAGCTCTGCAACGAGTGACAGAGGGGGTCCCTCGCTTCGCTCGGGATGACTCTTGGTTTCTTCGAGATACTGGCGGGTCCCTCGCTTC
>JABFRG010001217.1 GCA_013141295.1 Polyangiaceae bacterium | reverse complement strand
GTGGCGCGGACCGGGGCCATCGCTTCGAAGAGCGTGGCCTCGAACAGACCGTGCTCCGGCATCGCCGCGCGCGCCGCCTTCACCGCCGTCGGCAGATAGGCGTCGCCCAGACGCGCCAGCAGGTGCCGAAGCACCTTCACGTCGAGGTGGCTCGACTTCATCTCGCCTTCGAGCTCCTGCAGATGCGCATCGGACACGCGGGCCAGCTCGGCCACCGGCAACGGGCGCGCCCGGTCGAGATCGTCGAGGAGCCGCTCGTAGAGGCGCTCTTCCGCATCCTCGGAGATGGCGCGGGCGGGCGGTCCGTGGAAGCGGTCGCGCTCGCCCTCTTCCCAGAGGAGGCTTGCCGGTTCGGGGTGAAGCGGAAGATCGGCCATGGCCCGCGCATGATACGCGAGGCCTGAAGCACACCTTCCCGCGATAGCTACTTGCAGAGGGTCGGGTCGAGGACGGCGCACTTGCCGTCCCGGCACTTGGCAGGAAACTGGCAAGCCACCGGCTCGGCGCCGCTTCCGCAGGCGGCGCCATCGGCCAGATGGGCGGTGCACTCGCCGGGCGTAGCCCCCTTGGCGCCGATGCACTGCGAGTCGTCCACGCAGACCGCGTAGGCGACCGGGTCGAGCGAAAGACCGCACTGCTGTCCGGGCTGGGCAAGTGTGTAGGATACACACGTTCCGTCGGCCGCCGGGAGCGCCGTGGGCTTGCAGTAGAGGCCGCCAGCCAGGTCGCACGAGCGCCCACTCCCGGCCTTGCACGCCGCGTCCTTGGCCAGCGGCTTGGTGCACTTGCCTTCGAAGCACTCGACGCCGAAGGCGCACGGTGCCGCGTTGGCATCGCAGGTGGCGCCCTCGGCGCCGCGCATCACGCACTTCTTCGAGTCGGCGCAGAACAGGCCGGCGGCGCACTGCTGCGCGCTGCAGTCGGCTCCGGCCGCGGCACGCTGGGCGCACTTGCCGCAGGACGCCTTCTCGGCGACGAAGCACGAGCCGGACTGACACTGCGACTCGGAGGTGCAGGCCGCGCCGTCGGCCAGGGTTCCTTTGAACTGGCAGGCCGAGATGCCGCCGTCGATGATGACGCTGCATGCGGCCGCCTTGGCCGCCGTGAGACACGCCTGCCCCTGCGCTTCGGTGATGGCCACGCCCGGCCCCTTCATGGAGCTCCCGAACTCGATCCCGAGCCGCGCCCGACAGGTGGCTTGGTCCTTGAACGTCGCGCGCGAAAACACGTCTCCGAAGCAGGTGGAGAGCTTGTCGCAGTACGCGGCCACCACGGCGTCGAGGGTGGCGGTGGTGACCTGCGTGGATTCGGCGGTGGGACTGGAGCTGGAGCCACTGCATGCGCCGAGCACGAGCGCCGAGGTTGCCGCGAGAGAAAGCAAAGAGGAGTAGTTCATCTTCCCATTGTACGCCGACGAGCATGTCTTGGGACGGGTGCGGGAGCGGCCGTGCCAGGCGGCGCCGCGACGATACGCGGCGTTCTTCCGCGGCACGCGTCGTGCTGCAGGAAGGGTCGAGAGGAGGGATCCCATGAAGCTCTGAGCTCGACAATCCACGTCGGCCTGCGGGCGTTTCGGCGCCCGTACGGCCGCGTGCAACGCGTTGCGGCATCGGCTGGTGCTGGACGCGGCGGAAGCTCTTGCTGCACGATGGGGCATGAGTGTGCGCTGCGTCGTTCTCGACTTCGATGGAACCTTCACCGACGCGGAGGCGGAAGCCGAGCCGTTCGTGGCCGCCTTCCGCGCGGCCTTGGCGGACCTTCTCGGGCGGCCCATCGACGACGACTGGGCGCGCTGGCAGGCCACCATCGAGGCTGCTCCCGGAACCTACGGCTGGGAGTTCGGCGGGCGCATCGTGGCGCCGGCCACCGCCGATCCCTACGTCCTCTCGACCACCATCGGCCAGGCCATCACCCGCGAGGCGGGCATCCTGCGCGAACCGGCGACGCGCTCGGCGATTCTCGAAGCGCTCTATCAGCTCGCCTACCTGAAGACCCGCACCGTGTTCCGGCCGGAAGCCCGCGAGGTCCTCGACACGCTCCTCGAGCGCGGCCTCCCCACGTTCGTCATCACGAACTCGCGCACCGACACCGTCTCGCAGAAGATCGATCTCCTGGCGCCGAAGCATCGAGAGCGCCTGGTGGTGCTGGGAGACGCCAAGAAGTTCGCCATCGGCGAGCCCAAGGACGGCTGGGGCGATGTACCCGAAGAGCGCGCCATCGAGGGCCTCTCCCGCCCGGTGCTCCTGCATCGTGGTCGCTACTTCGACGCCATCCAGCACGTGCTCCGCACCGCGAGCTGCAAGGTCGACGAGCTCATCGTGTGCGGCGACATCTTCGAGCTCGACCTGGCGCTCCCGATTGCCCTCGGCGCCAATGTGCACCTGGTGCGAGGCCCCCGAACCCCCGCCTACGAGCTGGCCGAGATGGCTCGTCTCGGCGCGCGCGCCACCGCCGGATCCCTCCGCGACCTCCTCGGCCGCCTGTGACATCAAGCCCCGGGGAGATGAGCATGCGGTCCCGTGCGACGGTTTTCCCCGCTGGAACACCGGAGCACCTTGTCCGCACCTTATCCAGTCCACCGGAAAGGCGATCCTCGTCTATCTCGCGTACGAGCGAGATCCGAACTGGGACGGAAGCTACGCGCGCATCGTCGACGTCGCCGACGAAGCCCCAGAGCTCGTGGCCGTCGTCCGCTTCGACCGCGTGGCCTCGGCGCGCATGGGCACCCCGAACGACGAGACGCTTCATGGCCACCCGCTCCACGGCAAGGGGCTCGAGATATACGGCGCACACCGGGTGGAGGGCTCACGCTGGCTGGCCGAGCTCCAGGCCATCGACGCGGTTCACCCGCAACACAGCGCGCATATCTGGGAAGAACGCCATCACTACCTGCTCGCCTTCCACGACGACGTCTTCGAATGCATCGCCCGCAGCTTCACCGCCGAAGTGAAACGCACCACGGTCGCGAGCGCCTGCCGCGCCGCCCTCGAAGAAGTGATGGGAACGCGATGAAGCTCGCGCCACACCTTGCACAAGCACGGCGCCAGTATCTCGAAGGAACAAGCGTCATCCCGAGTCTTCACGCGCGGTCGCGCCGGTATCTCGAAAAAACACGGGGTCATCCCGAACGGAGTGAGGGACCCCCTCTGCCATCTCGTTGCAAGCCCTCCCTCGCTGCGCTTCGGGGTGACCGCGAACAGGAAGGCTTTCGCCCGGCCGCGAGTGACTGCGTGGCCGTCGCTGGTGGCCCGCGCGCCGGTCGAAAGCCTTGTTGAACGAGCCCGAAGCGGCGTGC
>JABFRG010001247.1 GCA_013141295.1 Polyangiaceae bacterium | reverse complement strand
GAGCTCATCCGAAGCGGGACCGCGCGAGAGGGCGGCTCTCCTCCGGTCTCGTCCCGCTCGTGCGAGAGCGTCGAGCATACGGCCGCCCGATTTGCCAGGCGGCCGCCTAAAGTACCAACCTATGAATCCGGGCTAGAGCACCGAACAGGTTGAATCGGTCGGCTTTTCGAAGATTTACTTCGCACCGCGGCGTTGCTCCTCCTCGCCTAGCAGCAGTAGGAGTCGTCGTCGCGCCTTGCGCTGCTCGCAACTCTCCGAAAATCCTCGGTCTTCAACCTGTTCGGTGCTCTAGCGCTCCAGCCGCTCGACGACGCAGATCTGCAACGTCACATGCTCGGGGGCATTGGCGCGCGGAAGTATCTCCAGCGCGTAGTCCTGCAGCGTACGTTGCAGATCATCCTCCAGGTTCGCAGAACAGGAGGGACTCGCTGCGCCCACGCACACGTCCCAGCCGTTCACCGGCGGTTTGCTCGAAGCTCGGAGCACGAGCGCGACTGCCGGACGCACGCCGTCGTTGGCAGTCTTCGCGGATACGCCGAGGTGGGGCGCGCTCATGGTTCGGGTGTCGGTCCGAAATCGAAGCGTCCTTCCGCTCGCCGGCACATCTACCGGAAGCTCTTTGCAGTTCTGGACGGCGTCGAGGCCTTGACCAGGAAGGATGGCGACCGGTTCTTGCTGCGGCGCCACGACGCGCGTGGCGCGGTACGCTCGGCCCTCCCGCGGCCCGTCGGCAGCGGATTCAGATGGCTCCGCGGCGGAGCCCGACGGCGCGTCGACCGGCGCTGCGCTGCATCCGAGTGGGGCCACAACGGCCCAACCGATCACGACCGCTGACAGCACTGCTCCTCTGATCATCTTGCACCGCTCCTATCGACTACCCGAATCTGGATAGCGTAGCTCGGGCAGATCTCGCCGACGCACCCCCGAAGTGCGCCGAAGTGAGTCCGTCACAGCGTCGTCGCAGGCGACGATACCGCATCTACCGAGGTGACCATCACTCGATGGCGCGCCCGATTCGCATCGAGAAGGGGACGGCGATGAGCGCGCTGAGGGCGGTCGCACCGAGAATCCACAGTCCGAGCGAACGCTGGATGGACGGAACGAGCAACAAGGGCACGATGAGCGCGCCGGTGAGGACGGGGGCGGACAGGAGCCAGATCCAGAACGCGGGCTTGTTCATGACGACCTCCACGTATCGACCACGAGGATTTCGTGGACTCGTCCTCGACGCTGGGCCGAATTCGGCGGGTCGTAAATCGAAATGAATGCGTGGCTCGGGGAGGCAATGTGCAGCGCCTGCGTCGCGCAGAATTGGTACCTCGAGAATGCGCGAAGAGGCGCCGAGCTCGCGCCCGGCGCCTCCCGCATTCACGCGCACTTCGTGCGCTAGGCGCTCAGTTGCATTCGTCGCGCTTCGGAATCTGCACCGTGTCCAGCGCGAAACCCGGCTCGGAGATCTTGCGCGCCCGGAACATGGGCGTCCTCCGGCTAGCTAGCCCAAGGGGATCTTGCGGCGGCCATGCTGGGAGCCAGCGCGTCTACGTCACGCTCGTCGCGCTTCGGAAGCTCGGCCTCGCGCCCTGGATGGTTCACCACGGCCGAGGATACATGCTCGACCCCTCGGCCGAGCTGGTGGTCGAGCCGGTTACGGCGCGGTGAGCGCGTTGTTGTCCATGGCGACCAGCGTCTGCGCGAGCGCGCGGCCGTGCATCGATGCGCTGGTCTGCAGCACGATGTCGGTCTTGCCGAGGATGATGCCCTCGAAGTGGGCGTTGGCATGGATGGTGACGCTTCCGGCCACCTGCCAGAACACGTTCTTGGCCAGCGCACCGCCGGAGAGGACCACGTTGCGCGCGGACGCCAGATCGAGGGTGTTGGCCACCTGGAAGATCCACACGTCACCGGCAGCGCCGGCCACGGTCACGTCGTTGGGGATCGTCACGTCGCCGTCCCAGGTATAGAGACCCGGCGTGAGCGTACGTCCGCCGATGTTGCCGCTGGCCAGGTTGGTGAAGTCCGGATTGGTGCGCGCTGCCGCGTCGGCGTAGGCCGCGCGCATGGCGGCCACCGCGGTGGTGAGCGCGGCGGGGGTGGGCGGCGCGTAGTCTGCCGCATAGACCTTGCCGGGCGCGACCACCGACACCGACGTGGCGAACACGTTGGTGTTGTCCATGACCAACCCGAAGCCGGTGATGAAGCTCGCTGCCGCAGGGCTGAGGCCGACGTCGCCGCCACTCACCGAGGAGCCGGTGACGTTGGTGACCGCGGTCTGCGCCAGCACCACGAAGGCGCCGGCGTTGCCCGGGCTGGCGGCGGTCCCCAGGCCCACCGCCGCCGGACCGAGACCGGTGGGGTTGCGTGGATTGTTGCCCGCGTCCGCGTCGGCCGCGCTTCCGCCGTCGGGGGTCGCCGCGTCGTCGCCGGGAGCGGCGTCGCTCGTCGGAGTCACGACGACGTTGCTGGAGCTACACGCGCCGGCGGTGAGGGCCAGCGGAAGAAGAAGAGAAAGTGAAGCCACGCGAAGCAAAGACGAATGATGCATTGGCGGGGCAAGTGCATCGGCCGTGCCGCCGGGGCGCCCCCGGCTTTCGCGCCGGAATTGCGTTCGCCACCTGGGGCGAAACGGCGTCTGCGGGACATTGGGGCGGCTATTGCGCCGCGCTCTTCGTGGAGTCGCGCTCGGGAAATCGGACGCGCAACGTCTTTCGCAGCTCGCCCGCCTTCGCGGCGTTCCCCGCGGCCTGGTAGGCCTCGATGGCGCGCACCAGCGACTCCGCAGCCATCGCCGCGTCGGCTGCTGCGGTGCTCGCTGCGGCGTGCTCGTAGGCCAGCGCTGCCATTTGCCAGCGGTCGGGCTCGGTGACGGCTGCGCGCGCGAAGAGCTCACCGAACTCGAAGTATGCATAGTGCACCCAGCGCGACGTCGGGTACTCCTTGAGGAGCGTGTACGCGGTGCGGCGAAGCTGGTCTGGACGCTCGAGCACGTCGTAGACCAGCGTGAGCGCGTACAATGCTTCGTCGCGCCGGGGCGCTTTCGCGCTCTCGGCGATGAACTTCTCCAGACCTTCGGCCGCTCGCTCGTACGACTCCCGCGTTCCTTCGGCGCGCGCCCAATGCTCCAGGGTCTCGGCGCGTCGACCCAGCAGGTCGCTGCGGTCTGCGCTCTCTCGGGGCGTGGCCGCCAGCAAGGTCTCGAGTTGCTTCGCTTCGGTGACGAGCGCGTCGCGTCCTCGCTCCACCCGCGGGCGCGGATCGAGAATCGCGGATGGCCACTCGAGGCGCTTTTCCGGAGGGGAGGCCACCACCGCCGCAGGGGCGGCTACCAGCGGGCCTGCGGCCGGCGCCGAAGCGGCGTCTTCCACCGGCGCCGAGGCGGGGCGGGCGGTGGAGCCGCATCCGACGAGAATCAGCGCGACGGGAAGAAGGCGAGAGCGCACGTCAAAGCGCCGCGCGGAGTGTCACCGGAACGCCACTGAAGGCCGCGGTTCCGCACAATGCGTCGAGGGCGAGCTCGTCGGTGAGATCGTTGATGCTGGCTCCTGCGTGCTCGGCGGCGACCTTCATGCGCACGCCACCGCGGTCGTGCCCGTAGCCGTGGGGCAGGCTCACGACGCCGGGCATGACCTCGTCGGTGAGGACCATGGGAACGCGAATCTCGCCGACGCGGGAAGCGACCCACACCTCCTTGGCCGCCTCGAGCCCTAGCGCTCGCGCGTCCTCCGGATGCACCATGAGCGTGCAGCGCGGCTTGCCCGCCACCAGCTTGGGCAGGTTGTGCATCCAGGAATTGTTGTCGCGGGTGTGGCGGCGGCCCACCAGCAGGAGCGACTTGCGCTCCTCGTTCGAGATGGTGGCGCTGGGGCGGGGAAATGCCGCGACCAGACGCGGGAGATCGTCCACCATGCCCTTGGGTGCGAGTTGCACGCGTTTGTCGCGGTGGAACAGGCGCCCCGGCAAGGCCGGCTGCAGCGGACCGAAGTCGAGCCCGTGGTCGGTGGACCGGAGCTTCTTCAGGCTCACGCCACCCAGCCCCTTGCGGACGCCGTAGGGGCCCACGCGCAGACCCAGCTCGAGCATGCCTTCGACGCCCAGGCGCTGCAGCGCGGCGTACTTCAATCGCGTTCCGAGCTTCTTCTTTCCATCGCGATGGGCCTCGATGCGCTCGCCCAGCTCGAGGAGAATCTGCCAATCGTGGAAGGCGCCCTCGGGCTTGGGGAAGAGGGGAGCGCCGTAGCGCGCAGTGTTTCGCACCGCGAGCAGGTGGAACACCACGTCGTAGTGCGAACGCTCCAGCGGCGTCGGCGGCGGCAAGATGACGTGCGCGTGCCGGGTGGTCTCGTTCAGGTAGGGGTCGACGGACACCATGAAGTCCAGGGAGGCCAGAGCCTTGTCGACCTGCTTGCCATTGGGTGTAGACAGCACGGGATTGCCGGCCAGGGTCAGGAGACCGCGA
The DNA here is from genome assembly GCA_013141295.1 of Polyangiaceae bacterium. Lineage (GTDB taxonomy): Bacteria > Myxococcota_A > Polyangia > Polyangiales > Polyangiaceae > JABFRG01. Next base: position 12,173 of record JABFRG010001247.1, on the reverse strand, counting down.
ATGCGCCCGTCGCCCTCGGTGAGAATGTCCTCGGCCAGGGCGGCCACCGGGAGCTCGCCCCCGAACTCGGGCAGACCGCGCACGCGGCTCTTGAAGCGCCCGAAGCTGCCGCGGCCCAGCCCCACGCCGCGCGGTAGCGTCAGCGGGTCCAGGGCCGGCAGCGGGAACATGACGCCGCCGGGCCGGTCGAGGTTGCCGGTGACGATGTTGAGGGCATTGATGAGCCACTGGCAGATGCCGCCGAAGGCGTGCATCGAGGTGCCGACCCGCCCGTAGACCGCAGCGCTGCGTGCGGAAAGGAGCTCGCGAGCCAGGGTGCGAATCTCTTCCGCTGCGATGCCGGTGTGGTGGGCTGCCAGCTGCACGTCGAACGGCGCCACCGCGCCGCGCAGCGCCGAAAGGCCATCGGTGAAGTCGGCGAGCCGGCCCATCTTGGCGCCGCCCTCCAGCACTTCCCGGAGGAGCGCTGCCAGGAGCAGCGCGTCGGTGCCGGGGCGGACGAACAGGTGCCGATCGGCCGCCGCCGCCGTCTCCGTGCGTCGCGGATCGATCACCACCACCTTGCCACCCCGGGCCCGCAGGGCCTCGAGCCGATGGCGCATGCCCGGCGCGCTCATCAAGCTGCCGTTGGAGGCCAGCGGATTGGCGCCCAGTACCAGGAAGTAATCCGTGCGGTCTACATCCGGTATCGGCATCAGCAGCTGGTGGCCGAACATCCAGAAGGCCGTGAGCATGTGCGGCAGTTGATCCACCGAGGTGGCCGAGAAGCGGTTCTTGGTGCGAACGAGCCGCAAGAACATGGGGCCCATGAGCAAGAGCCCGGTGTTGTGGGCCACCGGATTGCCGATGTAGAAGCCCATGGCGTCGCGGCCGTGGTCGGCCTGGATGCGATGCATACGCTCCGCCACCTCGTCGAACGCGGCCTCCCAGGAGATGGCCTTCCACTCGCTGCCGGATCGTCGCATGGGCGTGCGCAGACGGTCCGGATCCTCGTGCAGCTCCTTGAGCGCCGCCGCCTTCGGACAGATGTACCCGCGGCTGAGCGGATCGTCGTCGTCGCCACTGATGCGCGTCACGCGAGAACCCTCGGCCTCGATGCGGATGCCGCACATGGCCTCGCACAGGTTGCAGCTTCGGTGGTGCACGCGGAGAGCCGTCATGGGCACCAGTATGGACGCGAAGCGACGGGCCGTCACGGCATCGGGCGTGACGGGGTCGCGCAAAGGGGATATTCGATGGATCGCCATGTCGCTGATGGTGGGAATGAAGTTGCCGGACCCGGTGTCGGAGCTGGAGGTGCTCCGGCCCGATGGCTCCGCGCAGCGCCTGGGCCACCTCTTCGGCGCGCGCCCCACGCTCTGCGTCTTTCTCCGGCAGTTCGGCTGCGCCGCCTGTTCCGAGCATACTTCGGAGATTCTCGAGCACCTGGCGCCCATGGAGGAGACCGGGCTCGGCATGGTGCTGGTGGGGTGTGGCACACCCGAGAACGCGCGCGGCTACGCGGAGCGCCACGGGCTCGCCGGCCGCGGGGTCGAGCTGGTGACCGATCCCAGCCTGGCGCTGCACCGGCGCATCGGCCTCGTGCGCTCCGCCTGGGCCACCATGGGGCCGCGGGCCACCGTGAACCTCCTCGGGGCGATGGCGCGGGGCCACGAGAACTCCTGGGGGCAGGGCGATTTTCACCAGCACGGCGGCACGCTGCTCACCGACGGCGACCGCGTGGTCTGGGTGTTCCATACGTCGCAGCACCTGGGCGATCGCTACCCCGTTGCTTCCGCCGTCGACCGCGCCCTCGCACTCTTCACCAAGAAGTAGCGCGCCTCAGCGTGCGGCTGCGAAACGCTCGACGTGCGTGGCACGCGAATCGAGCGGTTCCCGGGCCTCGCGGAAGGCCGCAGGAACGCTCGCCAGGCCGGTTCGCATGATCACCACACTGCCGACGATGGCGCAGGTGGTGTCGCGATCGCCCAGGCCGGCCACTGTCGTCCAGAGCGCTCCTTCGAAATCATCGAGGTGCCGCGCGGCACACCACAGCGCGAACGGGACGGTGTCGGCGGAGATGACCTGACTACCGTTCCCGAGCGCTCTCGCAGCCGCGCGAGGATCCTCCGATGCGGGGATCGTGCACGCTCTCCGGAGACCGTCGTGTGTCGCCCCCGGCGGGGTGTGCGCTGCCACTTCGCCCAGGACGAGCTCCGTAGCAGGCACCGTCTTGCCCCTCGAGCGCCAGGCGAGGGCAGCGGCGACGGCCACCGCGATGGCGCCCGCCTGACCCTCGGGATGCGCGTGCGTCGGGCTCGCCGAAGCGCGAGCTTCGTCGACGACGCGCCCCAGATCGTTCGCGAAGTACGCGCCCACCGGTCCGGCGCGCATGGCACCGCCGTTTCCCATGGACCCCTGGCCGCCGAAGGCAGCCTCCGAAGCTTCGCGCCACGCGGTGCCGCGGGCGATGGCCTGGAGGATCTCGTGGGCGGTACCGCCGTAGCCTCGATGCGGATCGGCCATGTAGCGCTCTGCGAAGCGCCGCGCGAGATCGCCCGGTTCGATGCGACCACCCGTGCACAGCGTTTCGACGACCGAGAGCGCCATGGCCGTGTCGTCGGTCCAGTGCCAGGGCGTCCGAGGCACCGCGCGCTGATCGATGAGGGCCTCGACCACGTCGGGGTTCACGAAGAATCGCTCCCCGAAGGCGTCGCCCACCGAGAGCCCCTCCAACGAGAGGCGCGCGCGCTCCGCAGCATCCGCTTCCGTAGAGCTCATGTCACGAACGTAGCGCTTCGGCGAAAGAGTTCAAGTGACTCTTTTGAGGATGCTCGACCCGCGGTCGCATCTGCTACGCTCGACCCAGCCATGTCCCGCGCCGAAGTCATCCGCGAAAAGCTCACGCTCGCTCTCTCCCCGCAGCGCCTCGAGATCATCGACGAGAGCTACATGCACAGCGTTCCCAAGGGCGCCGAGACGCACTTCAAGGTGGTGGTGGTGTCGCCGGCCTTCGAGGCGAAGAACCCGGTCGCGCGCCATCGGCTCGTGTACGCCGCGCTGGGCGACGAGCTTCGCCAGGGCCTGCACGCGCTCACCGTCACACCGAAGACGCCCGCCGAGTGGGAGGCGTCTCCGGAGGTGATCCCTTCGCCCGCCTGCGCCGGCGGCGCGGGCAAGTAGGCTCAACGTCGCTCCTGAGGCGCGAGCCTCACGCATCGAGCGACTGGATGCCGGTGTCGCCCTTGAGACCCCAGGCGGTGCCCTCGGCGTACTTCGGGTCGGTGAGGATCGCGACCACGTGCTCTGCGAAGCGTGCTGGCGGCATGGGCGCACCAAAGCCAGCCGAGAAGGCCTCGAGGGAGACGCCCTTGGCCTTGGCGTACATCTCCGATGCCGCGCGGCCGAGATCGGTCTCCGCGATGATCTGCCGGGGCAAGATGGCCTGGAACTTGATGTCGATGCCGGCGCGCTGGGCGGCCAGGTTCGCGTAGCTGGCCATGAGCCACAGCATGCGCTTGGCGCCGGCGTATCCGCCCGAGAGCGGCGAGCCTTGCACCGCGGCGCCGCTCGAGCCCAGGAGCACGCGACTCCCGGCGGGCAGGGGCAGCTTCATGGCAGCTTGCACCCAGTGAAACGCGCCGCGCACGTCGCTGTTCCAGGGTTCGCTGAACGCTTCCCAGGTGGCCTCGTGGATGGGGCCGACGGCCGGAGACGCGCCGGCGTTGAGCACCAGCACGTCGGGGCGTAGGTCGGCGACGAGTCGCTTTGCGAGGGCGGCGTCGGTGATGTCGCCCGCCACGACCGAGACGGGCAGACGTGCGGCAAGGGCATCGAGGCGTCCGCGATCGCGCGCGAGCACCGTGACCTTTGCCTTCCGTGCGACGAACGCTTCGACCATGGCGAGGCCGAGGCCTCGACTGCCACCGGTGACGAGAATACGCCGAGATTCGAGACTGGACATGTGGACCTCCGTGCACTCGACGAGTGGGCCAGTCGAAAGGATGCGGTCCATCTCGGCAGGTCGAGAAAGAAGCGCTACAACTCTTGCCCTACCGACGAAGGGATCGAGAACGATGAGTGACACCAAGGAATACGTGCCGCCGAAGGTCTGGACCTGGAACAAGGACAACGGCGGGCAGTTCGCCAAGATCAATCGACCCATCGCCGGGTCGACGCACGAGAAGGTGCTCCCGGTGGGCAAGCACCCGCTGCAGCTCTACTCGCTGGCCACGCCCAACGGCGTGAAGGTCACGGTGATGCTCGAGGAGCTCCTGGCGGCCGGGCACACCGGTGCCGAGTACGACGCGTGGCTCATCAACATCGGGGAGGGCGATCAGTTCGGAAGCGGGTTCGTCGACGTGAACCCGAACTCGAAGATCCCCGCGCTCATGGACCACAGCGAGAACCCGCCGGTGCGCGTGTTCGAGTCCGGGTCCATCCTGATGTACCTGGCGGAGAAGTTCGGCGCGTTCCTGCCCACCGAGCGCCGCGCGCGGACCGAGTGCCTCTCCTGGCTCTTCTGGCAGATGGGCAGCGGGCCCTATCTCGGCGGCGGTTTCGGCCACTTCTACGCCTATGCGCCCATCAAGATCGAGTACGCCATCGACCGCTTCGCCATGGAAGTGAAGCGGCAGCTCGACGTGCTCGATCGTCGGCTGGCCGAGAGCGAATACCTCGGCGGCGACACCTACAGCATCGCCGACATGGCGGTGTGGCCTTGGTACGGCGCGTTGGTCTCGGGGCAGGTCTACGGGGCCGGCGAGTTCCTCGAGGTGAAGAGCTACGCGCACGTGAACCGCTGGACCAACCAGATCGCCGAGCGCCCGGCGGTGAAGCGCGGGCGCATGGTCAACCGCGCCATGGGCCCGCTGGAGTCGCAGCTGCGCGAGCGCCACGACGCCAGCGACTTCGAGACCAAGACCCAGGACAAGATCGAAGCCGCGAAGAAGTGAGCTGACCTAGCTAGCTATCGGCGTCTCGTTCGCCGGCGCAGAAGCAGCGCCAGGCCGGTGAGTGCCGAGAGGAACGGCACGCTGTTCGGGCCCGTGGTCGCACAACCGCAACGAGACGGCGGAGCGACCGCGGGCGACGCGACGCCGGGGACCGAAGCATTGGCCCCGGCGTCGGTCATTTCTGCGGGGGCCGCCACCGGGGTCGCGGTTGGCGTACCATTGGGAAGGAAGGTCGCCAAGGCTCCCTGCGCCCGAGACGCATAGGCGACCTTGCGGGCCGGCTCGGCATTGGGCGTGCTCGCGACGCCGGGCGGCGGGCCACCCCAAACGCCACGTACCGGGCTGGCGCAGGAAACCGCCCCGGTCCACGGATGCCGGATCGCGTAGCGACCTTGAAACGCGTTGGTGGGGGCAGGCGTGGCTCCGGTATCGAGGGCGCCTTGTGCGTTGCGAAGCTCGCGGCCGCCCACGATTGCCGGTGCCGCCGTGAACACCAGATCGTTGGCCAGCGCGCCTTGGGTATAGCGCGCGTGGAGGCGCGTGAGGACGAAGTTGCCGAGCGCGCTCCCACCGCTGACCGTTGCGGGCGCTGGAGAAAGCATGAGTGGGTATTCCACCGTCACCCTCGCCCCTTTCTCGGGCGCGGGAAAGGACATGGCGCGAAATGCGCGAACCATGCATTCCCCCACGGCCGTGTCGGCGACATCGGACTTGTCCACGCTGGCGCTGATGACCTTGCCGTCGGGACCGATGGCGAATTTGGTGACCACTTTGCCCTGCGCTGTCGGGTTTGCCTTCAGCGCTTGGTCGTAGCAAAGGCGAAAACGACCATGGTTCGACCGCGCGATGCGCTGCACCACCTCGGGTGGCAGCCCCGGCGAGACGACCGGAGGTAGCATCCGGATACTGCCCACGAGGCCCGCAGGGCCGCCCGGCTGGTGCGCCAATGCGTCCCGCGTGAGCGGGAGGACGTCGGCTCCGAGCGTCGCCAGATCGAGAGCCGTGAGCCCCCCGGCGTCGCCCGGACACGGATCGCACGACCCCGCTTGCCAGGCGTACTCCGTGACCACCGCGCTCTTCGATGCTTCGATGGTTCGGTCGAAGAGGGCCGCGTAAAATGCGGCGAACTGCCCGCGCGTCGCGGGCGCGACGTCGAGGTTCGTTGGAATGCTCAGGTTCGGATAGTTCGCCACGGCGTAGCGCTGATTCGACGCAAGAATGTGGACGATGAGATCCTGAGTGCCGCTCGAATTGAGCATGCCGAGCCGAACCGGTAGCTCGAACTTCTCGGAGTCGTAGTAGAAACGAAGCGGGGAAAGGGACGCCCGACCGTCCTCGAACTTCACCTTCGCGACGTTCACCTTGGCCACGAAGAACTTCGAGCCGCCTTGAACATAGGGTCGAAGCGCCGGTTCGGCCCCCTCGGGAATCTTGTACCCATTGGCCCGTAGCCAGATATCGAGCCCGCTGGAGTCTTGCGCGCTCAGGATGACGATATCGTACTCGCCGACTTCGAAGCGAGCCTCGACCTTGACGGTGGTCTGCTCGCCGCCGAGTCGGCCGCCCCCCGCTCCGAAGCCGAGGCCGCCCACCGAGCCGAGCCCGATCCCCTCTCCGCGCCCGCCGCCGGTGACACAAGGATCTTGCTCCCAGTACTCCACGAGACGCGGTGCGGACAGCTGATCGATGCGGTCGAACACGTCCCGCGGAAGCGTCTTCACCTGTTCCTTCTGCAAGACGACGGGGACGGGCACCACCATGGCGAATCCCTCCGGCGGCCCCTTGTAGTCGTTCTGCATCGAGAGCACGGTTCGCGTCCCGTCGCGCATGAGGACCACCGACGTCGCTTCGGCGAAGAGCTTCTGGTCGGCGCCGCTCACGTAGAATCCGCAGAACGCTCGCGCAGTGTGCATCGAGAACGTCGCGAGCAGGAACCCCACCAACGAAACCAACGCTTTTCGATAGGACGCCATTCTCGCAAGGGTCGCGCGGCCCCCGACCCGCGTCAACGATCGCGCGAGCTCTAGCGGTGCGCCCCGGACTGCACCGTCGGGGCGCGCGCCAAGGTCTCGAGATCGAGCAGCGCGGCGACCTCGGCACACTCGCCGGCGCGGGCGGGGGCGACGCGAACGAACGCCACGTGGACGGCGCCGACCGCGAGGTAGCACTCGCTGCTGCGCACGGTGGGGCGCTGCTCTGCGATGCGGGTGCGAAACGTACGCACGCTGGTGGTTCGCCAGTAGGTCGGCGTGTCGCTGCCGAAGGCGTGCTCGGCATCGGAGCCGAGGATGCCCCGCTCGGCCGCGATGTCGCCGGTGAACAGGCTCACCGACAGCGTCTTGCCGCCGCTCGCGTAGCTGCGTTGTAGCTCCACCCGGTGGGGTTGGGTGCTGGTCGTCGCATCACCGGTCGCGGTGAAGGCTCCGACCTTCGGGGGCACCAGCGGAGAGAGCGCAGCCGCTACCGCAGCCGGCTCGGCCACCGGATTGGCCGGCGCCGGCTTCGCGCAGTGCATCGCGAGCACCACCACGGGCACGAACGACCACCGCGGCGTCAAAGGCTCAGTTCGCCGCGTTCGGCGTCGGCGTCGTCATCATCTTGAAGTCGGCCGAGTTGTTGTTGGTGTTGGTGCCGTCGGGCTTGCGACCCACCGACTGCGAAGCGGGGGGCGCCGCGGCGGGAGTCCCTCGCACGAACGCGCCCGAGGCGTTGCCGTAGCCCATGCTGTCGATGGGTGCGTCGGAGGAATCGCGCAGCTGCAACTGGCCGCCCGCGGCCGCCAGCCCGCTGCTGATGGTGCCTTCCTTGGTGCCGGTGTACCCAGTGCCGCCGACCACGGTGTAGGCCTTGGGCCCGACGGCCTTGCCACCCGAATACATGGCGGTGTCGGTGGTCCCGCTCGACGACCGGTAGACGATCTTCCACCCCGCGGGGCAAGTGCCCGAGCCGGCGTTGTACAGCTCGATGAACTCGGCCGATGCGCCGGTGCCCGCGCTCTGGATCTCGTTGATGGTGAGGCTGCAGCTGCCAGCGTCCACGGTGGGCGTCACGACGTCTTTGCCCGCGTCGCTGCCGCTCGAGCCGCTGCTCCCGCTGGAGCTCCCGCTACTCGCGCCGCTGCTGCCCCCGCTGCTGCTGCTGGAACCGCCGGAGGAGCTCGACGAAGAGGACGAAGACGTCGTGGGGCCCGGCCCGTCATCGAACGCCGTCCCGGTGGCGCAAGCTGCCAGCAGACAGGAAACTACGACCAACAAGCCCCGTCGGAACCGGGGCGACTCGCCACTTACAACCTCGCGCATCAAAGCGGACTCTACCCCCGAAAACGAGCCCGTCCAGCGACGATTTGGCTGCAGGCGTTTCTCACGAAATGTCCATCTCGGACACATCTCGCGGCGCACATTCTGGGTGTGTCACGCTTGCCCACTCGGTCGCACTCTGTGGTGCGTCTCGTGGCTACTCTGCGTCGCCGATGCTCGCGCTGCGACGGCTCTGCTGGGAGCGCGCTTCGGCTTTCAAAATGTCGGCGAGGGCGTCAGCCATCGCCTGGGCCATTCCGCGCCGTTCTTCCGGCTGGCGGCGGTCGTCTCCGGCGCGCAGCGTCGTGCGCCTCGTCGTCGTCCCTCGACGCTCCGGGAGCGCGCGTGAATCAAGTTCGCGATGCATGGTGTTCTGAAAGCCTCCTCGTCCCAGGCAAGCCTGTATGCCTGGGAACGGCAAAGAAACCCGCAACCTTTAGCCCGAAATGAGGCTGGGTCGCTGCGGGTATGAAGCAGGAACACGGCGGCTTATCACGTTCTTCCCAAGGGGCCAGGGACTACGGACCGATTGACGCAATGTCACCGCCCACGACGCGCGCTTGTCGCAAGGTTGCAAAAATAAGAAACGCGCAGCACACCATGTAGGTAAACGTGGTGCGTGCGCGTTGGAACGGTAGCGCTGCCCCTTACACGAAGAAGTCGGGGTAGAGCTCGTGGCCAGGGGTGACCGCGTAGTGGTCGAGGTTGGTCACGCCGGCCTCGCGGAGCACCTCGTCGTCCACCGCGAAGTGGCCGGTGTACTCGCGGCTCTTCTTGGTGAGGATGACGTGCGCGGCGTCGGCCATGATCTCCGGCTTGCGGCTGCCCTTGATGACCGCCTCGCCGCCGAGCAGGTTCTCCACCGCGGCGGTGGCGATGACGGTGCGGGGCCACAGCGCGTTGACCGCGATGCCTTCGGACTTGAACTCCTCGGCCATGCCCAGCACGCACATGCTCATGCCGAACTTCGCCATGGTGTACGCAACGTGCGGGCCGAACCACTTGGCGTCCATGTTGAGCGGGGGCGAGAGGTTGAGGATGTGCGGGTTCTCCGCCTTCAAAAGGTGCGGAATACACGCTTGCGAGCACGCGAACGTGCCGCGCGTGTTCACCTGGTGCATCAGATCGTAGCGCTTCATCTGGGTGGTGAGCGTGCTGGTGAGGCTGATGGCGCTGGCGTTGTTCACCAGGATGTCGATGCCACCGAAGGTCTCGACGCCCTTCTTCACCGCCTCGGCGATCTGATCCTCGGACCGGACGTCGACGACCAGCGCCAGCGCTTGGCCGCCGGCCGCACGAATCTCGTCGGCGGCGGTGTAGATGGTGCCGGCGAGCTTGGGGTGCGGCTCCGCGGTCTTGGCCGCGATGATCACGTTGGCGCCGTCCTGTGCAGCGCGAATCGCGATGGCCTTGCCGATGCCCCGGCTCGCGCCGGTGATGAAGAGGGTCTTGCCTTTGAGGGTGCTCGCCATGGGAACGCCACTCTGCCCACCGCGTCATCGCGCGTCAAGGTTCTACGGGCCCCGGGCTTTTTCCGAGGAAATGCCTCCCCGGGCCGCGCCGGTGTAAGCGCGAAAGATCGTTCTCGTTGTCCATCCGTAACAACCCCTGGAGGCAACGAAGGCCATGCGACGTTTCATGTTGAGCGGGATGATTGCGGTAGTCACCATGGCCCAGGCCGCCTGCGCCACGCACGGCCGCAGCCCCGCTCCCGCCCAAGGCCTTCCTTCGGGCACCGGCGAGACGACCTCGGCGCCCGTTGCTTCGGGCACGCTCGCGGCGCCGGTCGCCACCGACGACTCCGAGTGGGGCATTCGCGAGCGCTCGCCGTCGCAGGAGTACGGCAAGGTCGTGGCCAAGGTGGCCGGCATGGTGTCGGACGCCGATCTGCAGGGGCGCGTTGCTCGCCGCGGCATGTCGCTGGTGAACGTGACCTGGGAAGATACCGGTCGCTCGGTCGGCTCCTCGGTGGGGCCCAACATCTCCGACCTCACCTTGCAGGTTCGTCGCCGCGGCGACAGCGGTCGCTTCGAGTCGGCGCTCATGCCGGTCATCCGGCCGCCGAACTTTTCGGACCGCACCGGCGACGTGGCCGCCGACAAGTTCTTCGTGCGCGTGGGCAACGAGAAGAGCGACGCGCTCACCACCGTGCCGCTCACCGACGTGCTCCGCAACATTCGCAGCTACGCCACGCTGCCTGGCACCCTGGGCGGCGACGGCAACCTCCTCGCTGCGCGCGACTCGCACTTTCTCGTGAGCGCCCAGGCGGTGTTCCTGCCCATCCCCACCACCGGCAAGGCGGAGTTCAACCCGGTGCTCTTCAACTACCAGTCGTTCCCGGGGTCGCCCGCGGTGCTGTCGATCCTGGTCACGCGCCAGGGCACCAGCATGCGCGTCATCGAGAACCGTCCGGAGGACGGCGCGGCCTCCGTGGGCTGGGGCCAGGAGCTCTACTTCAACGCCAAGGGTCAGCGGACGGCTTTCACTGCCGAGCGCAAGAGCGACGTGGAAGCGCGCATCGCCACTCAAGGTGGCCCGCGCACCGACGACGACAAGAGCGCGCTCGCCCGCGGCGCCGACGTGCTCTTCCTGGTGCAGATCCCGCTCATGCAGGCCCCGCGTCCGCGTCGGGCCGCGGATCTCGAGTCCGTCGCTCCGATGCCGGCCGCGCCCAGCGCCGGCGCTGCGGCGAAGAGCGCATCCGCTCCCGCCGACGAGAAGAGCGACGTGGAGCAAGCGGTCCTCGGTCACGGACCCAACCTCGGCCGCTACAGCGAAGGCTACGGCGGCCGCCTGGTGCGCGACACGCGCTTCCCGGTGCGCATTACCGTGCAGTTCTACAAGGCCACCAGCAACGGCGTGGTGAGCGACGCGGACCTCGACGGCGTCTCGCGCAGCATCGGCGGCGTGTACGAGCACGCGGACTTCGTGGGCTCGCTGGTGCTGCCGGAGAACGATCGCCTGCGCCCCACCGCCTGGCAGAACGTCCCGCGCAACTTCTTTCCCTGGTGAGCCGGGTCTAGCGACGGCGGCGGAGACGCACCACGCCGGCACCGGCCGACGGGGTCGGGTCGAGCGGGGGCAACGCCATCACCAAACGCTCGATGCGCGCCATCGACTCCGAAATGGAGCGGTGTGCGCGCATCTCGTCGAAGAGTGTAGGGTACACGAGAATCAGGATGTAGATGCCCGAGAACCCATGGGCCACGTAGCCCAGGTCGTCGGACGCGAACGTATGGCCGAAGGGCTTGCCGTTCTTGACGTGGTTCTCGTCGACCAGGGCGCGCACGGCGGTGGCGGCGCGCACCGAGAGCTCCGTCTCGGGATCGTCCGGCAGCGGCCCCGACTCCTCGCTCCAGTCGTGGGACGACGGACCCGAGGCCAGGATCGGCGCGGACACGTCGTGGGAGACTTCTTCGAGCTCGGCCTGGGTTTGCGCGGCGAGGCCGGAGGCAGAGCCCCAGACCACCGGCGAGTGGGCGTCGATGACCAACGCGTCCTTGGCGATGGCGCGGGCCGCGAGGGCGCGCAGCTCTTCGTGGAGCGAGCGGGGGTGCGCCGACTGGCTGACCCGGGCCTCGCCCTCGGCCACGAACGACTGGGCGAACGACTGTGCCAGCATGCCCAGGCGGCGGCTGAGGGCGTCGCGGTCTTCGGGTTTGTCGGCGAACGTGACCACCACCGTGCGGCCGTCCGGGAGCCGGGCCGAGAGGGTGTTCTCGGCGTCGGTCAGCGGCGTGTGCGCCGGCAAGAAACGCACGTGATCGGCCTTCAGGTCGCGTAGCACGAGGGCGACGAATCGCCCGTCCGGTTGCGAGGAATCCACCACCGAGGACTATACCAGGTTGGCGCGCCGCGGGCCTTCTTTCCGGGGTACCCTCGGGGAGGATGCGCCGGTTCGTTGCCCATGGCCTCGCGGCCTGCCTTTTTTGCGTCTCCCTCG
>JABFRG010001112.1 GCA_013141295.1 Polyangiaceae bacterium | reverse complement strand
CGGCTGACGCTTGCGCATGGCGCCGAGCGGCTGCGGCTGCGGCTTTTCGGTCACCACCGCGGCGGCCGTCGGCTTGAGCGCCGGGAGCTCCACCGTCTGGTCCACCAGGACCGGCGGCTTCGACAGCAGCGTACGCGGCTTTTCGATCTTCTTGGTCAGACCCTCGGAACGCACCGACGCCGGCTCGAAATCGTCGGCGCTCAGCTCCTCGAAGGAGCTCGGCGCGGAGCTGGGCGCCAGGTCCTTCGACGACGTGTCGAGGAGCTGCGACATGCTCACCGGCGCATAGGGACCCGAGACGTCGGCCACGCCGCTCGCCGCGGAATTCGTGTCCGGCAGGATCATCGAGGTGCTCACCGGATCCGGCGGGACCTCTTTGTGCTGCGCCTTGGGGGGCGGCGGCGCCTTCGATGCGACCGGAGCCTTCGAAGGCTTGCCCGCGGTGGGCTTCTCTTCTTCTTCCAAGATCATGTCGCTGTTGATCTCGTGAGTACTCGAGGGCGGGGCTTCTTCTTCCCAGGCATCGTCGACGGTGTTGCGACTTTTCAGCGAGCCCGTCACTGCGGCGGCCATCGATGCCACCATCGCGCCCCGCACCGGCGTTTCGGCGCTCGCGGCGGACTTGGGGGCCGAGGGAACCTCTTTCTTGACCAGACCGACCCGGGCAACCGCCTGCGCGGCGGCCGCGGCGGTGGCCGACGGAGAGGTGGGCGTGGGCGCGGCGGAGCGGGGAATTTCCGGCATCACGGCCGCCGTGCCCTCGTGGACCGGCGGCGGCTTGGTGATGGCCCGCGGCGCTTGCTCGCCGTTGGGCGAGGGAACGATGATGGGGGCACCTTCGCTGTCGGGCGGCCCTTCTTCGGCTTGGGGAGCGCCGGCGTGGATGATGAGCGTCGACGCGCCCCGGCGCACCGGTACCGGCACCTCCAGCGTGGACGCCTCGGCGCTCACGATGGACGAATCGGACGGCGGCATGGGCCCGGCGGGCATGGTGCCACCGCGGGTTTCCATGGGCAGGGGCGGCGCGCTGTCGCGCTCGAAGCTGAGCGCGGGTGCCTCGGGGCGGGCGGCGGAGACCTTCGGCACGGGCGCGTAGGCCGGCGGAGACGGCGGCTCTTCGTCGTCCGCGGCGGCGCCCCCCCGCTGGGCAACCGACTGGCCCGGGAGCAAGCCGCCCTTGGGCGGTACGACCTTGGCGCCGCCCACCACGCTGGCCCGGAGCTCGGGCACGTCGCTCGCAGGCTTCCAGTCCAGGTAGCCCCTCTTCCAGACGGGAGTATTGGTGGAAAGGAGACCCTTGCTGAAGGCCTCCTTCAGCTCACTCTCGGACACTGCTCTCTGCTTGCCGTCGGGCTCCGCCCAACGCCAGAGTTCCTCGTCTGCCATTGCGCCCCATCATACCCCGTCTTGGGGGCCCGGCGGGAAGTTCTCGGCCAGGGCACAACACAGCGCGACCGGGCGAACCACCCGAGCGCCTCCGCGTCGGAGCGCCCCAGCGCAGGCGTGCAAGGTGGCCCCGGTGGTCACCACGTCGTCGACCAGAACCACGCGCGTCGCAACGACCCGCGGTGGGGCGGCAACGAACGCGTGCTGGACGTCGCGAAGGCGGGCAGCCCGGCCCTTTCCAGCCTGCGGCGCAGCGTCGAGCGGTCTGGAAAGCCAATCGGTGACCAGCGTGCCCCCCAGGGCCTCGGCCACTCGGCTCCCGAGCAGAGCGGGCGAATTGTAGCCCCGCTGTACGAGTCGCCGCGGGTGGATGGGCACCGGGACCACCTCGATGGGACCGTCGATGCGCCAGAGCGGGTCGTCCGCCAGCGCCGTTGCCAGCGCCCCGGCCAGGAGATCACCGAGCGGACGCCCGAGATGCGGCGCGCCGCCGTACTTGAAGCGCACGACGGCCTGCCGGAGGGCGCCCCCGTAGAGGTAGGGCGCGAACACGCGTTCTCCTTGCAACATGGTGAAGGGACTCGGATTTCGCTCGGTGGTCTGGGCGCATCCGGGACACAGCACCGCCCGGCGCCCGGTCTCCGCGAGGCAGGCCGCGCAACGCGGCGGCGCGAGAAAGTCGGAGGCCGCGGCGACGACGCCTTCGAGAAACCCTCGTGCAAGTGCCGGAAGCATGGGCTTCCTTTCGGCGTGTTAACCCGAAAGTTGCCCGAGAAACCTTCGCCCGGCGCTGGGCGGTACTAAGATGAGAGCGTGGCAACCAAGACGGCGGCGCGCGCATCGGTCGAGTCGAACCGCAACGACGACGACGAACCCGAGTCCATTCCCGCGCCGGGGGCGAAACGACACCACTTCCTCGACCCGCGGCGCGCGACCGGGCGCCTCTTCGTGGCCACGGCGGTGGGCATCGTGGCCACCTGTTTTGCGCCGGTCCACCTCGACTGGCGCATCCGTGCGGTGCTCGGCTGGGACACCGGTGCCCTATGCCTGCTGGTCCTCGCCTGGAACATCCTGGTGCGGAGCTGCCCGAACGAGACCCAAAGGCGAGCCGGCGCGGAAGATCCCGGGCGCAATCTCATCTGGGCCGTGACCGTCCTCGCCAGCCTGTTCAGCCTCTTCGCCGCGGTCTTCGTGCTCCGCAAGGTGCGCGCCTGGACCGGCTTCGAAGGGCAGCTCTGGACCGGCCTGGCGCTGCTGGCGGTGGTGCTCTCGTGGCTGGTGACCCACACGCTCTACACGTTTCGCTACGCCCACCTCTACTACCGAGGCGGGCGGGCCGACGGGCTGGACTTTCCCAAGGACCAGAAGCCGGCAGACATCGATTTTGCCTACTTCGCGTTCACCATCGGCATGTGCTTCCAGGTCTCCGACGTGGTGGTTTCGTGCACGCGGGTACGCCGGGCGGTGCTGGTGCACTCGCTGATCTCCTTCGTCTACAACACGACGATCCTGTCTTTGGCGCTGAACGTCGCGTTCAACCTGCTCGGCGACGGTTGAAGATCCGGGAAACTGTAGCGTTCTGACACGCAGCGCACGCGGGGTGCGGCTCCCTTCCCATTTCCCGATGTCCAAGATACCACCGTGACGGGCGCGGACGCTTTTCCAGCGGAGGGCACGTCATGGGCGAGAACGCAGAGGCGCAGCACGCCACCGTGCTGGTGGTGGACGACAACGAGGCGAATCGAGCGCTCGCGCGTAGCACCCTCGAGGACGAGGGCTACCGGGTGATCCTGGCGAACGACGGCGCCGAAGGCATCGCAGCGTTCGAGCGCGAGGCCATCGACTGCATCGTGCTCGACGTTCGCATGCCCGGGATCGACGGCTTCGCCGTGTGCGAGCGCGTACGGACGCTGCCGCGTGGGCCCGAGACGCCGGTCATCTTCCTCACCGCGCTCCGCGACGTGGAGACCTTCGATCGCGCGCTCCGGGCCGGAGGCGACGACTTCTTGACCAAGCCGGTGCGCCCCACCGAGCTCCTGGTTCGCGTGCAAACCGCACTCAAACTGCGACGCGCGCGGGTGGAGATCCGCGAGCACTACGCGCTCCTCAAGCAGCAGCGCGACGACCTCTTGCGGCTACAGCTGCAGAAGGAGCGCCTCATGGCCTTCGTGGTGCACGATCTCAAGAACCCGCTTGCGGCGGTGGACCTGCACGCCCAGCTGCTCCTCCGCGACCCGTCGCTCTCCCAGGACGCGCGCGAATCCGTCACCCAGATTCGCACCGAGACCCGTCAGCTCAACGGGATGATCCTCGACCTCCTCGACATCAGCAAAGCCGACGAAGGGCGCCTGTCGCCCAAGCGCACGCAGGTCGCGCTGAAGGCGATGATCGAGAACATCCTCGCGGACCTCGGCGTGCAGGCGGTGGGCCGGAACGTGACCCTGCGCGCGGTGGTGGACGAGACGACGTCGGTGCGGGTGGACGAAGGCCTCTTCCGGCGCACGCTCACCAACCTGGTCGACAACGCTCTGCGCTATGCCCCCAGCAACACGGACATCTCCGTGGTGGCCACTGCGGGTCCGGAGGCCACCGAGGTGCGCATCACCGATGCCGGAAAGGGCATTCCACCTTCGATGCGCGAGAAGGTGTTCGACCCGTTCGTGCAGGCCGACGCCGGCGACCGCATCGTCGACCGCGCGGGCCGCGGGCTCGGCCTCACCTTCTGCAAGCTCGCGGTGGAGGCCCACGGCGGCCGCATCTGGATCGAAGATGCCGCGCCGGGCGCGGTGTTCTGCCTGACGGTGCCCCATGCAGCTTGAGCCCTCGCCCGCGGTGGACTTCCGGCGCCTGTTCGAGGCAGCGCCGGGGTGCTTCCTGGTGCTCGACCCGAGCCTCCATATCGTGGCGGTCTCCGACGCGTACCTCGCGGCCACCATGACCAGCCGCGAGGTCATCGTGGGGCGGCCGTTCTTCGAGGTCTTTCCCGACAACCCGGACGATTCCGCGGCCAGCGGCGTCTCGAACCTGCGCGACTCCCTGCGGCACGTCGCGGAAACGAAGCAGCCGCACACGATGGCTGTGCAGAAGTACGACATTCGCCGCCCCGCTTCCCTCGGTGGCGAATTCGAGGTTCGCTACTGGAGCCCGGTGAACACGCCGGTCCTGGGCAACGACGGCGAGGTTGCGTACATCGTTCACCGGATCGACGACGTGACCGAGCTCGGGCACTTGAAGGCCCACGACGAAGGTCGCGAACGGGAGATCCGCGACCTGCAGGCGCGCTCGCAGCAGCTCTCGAGCCGATTGCTGGACACGGCGCCCGACGCCATGGTGGTCATCGGCGACGACTCGCGCATTCAACTGGTGAACGTGCAGACCGAGAAGCTCTTCGGATACACCCGCGACGAGCTGGTGGGGCGCCCCCTCGACCTGCTCATCCCCGAGCGTTTTCGCGGCGCCCACCCGGGGCAAATGCGGCGGTTCTTCAAGAGCCCCGAGGCGCGATCCATGGGCTCGGGCCTCGAGCTCTTCGGGCGCCGCAAGGACGGCAGCGAGGTCCCCATCGAGGTGAGCCTGAGCCCGCTGAAGACCGACCGCGGCATCACCGTGTCGGCGGCCATCCGCGATATCAGCGAGCGCAAGCGCATGGAGGCCCAGAGCAAGCTGGTGGCCGATCGCCTGGCGAGCGCCGTCGACAGCATCCAGGACGCGTTCGCGCTCTTCGACGACGACGACCGCCTCGTACTCTGCAACAGCGTCTACCGCCGCCTCATCGGCGAGTCGCTCAGCGGACCCCTGGTGGGCCGCCCCTATTCCGACTTGTTCCACGCGTGGCTCGGCGACATCGACTTTCCCGACGAGGAAGCGCGGCAGCGCTTTCGCGAGGAGCGACTGGCTCGGCGCCGGCGCGATCAGACCACCACGTTCGACGTGCGCATGCGCGACGGGCGAAGGCTGCGGGTCATCGATCGGCGCACCGCCGAGGGCGGCATCGTGAAGACCATCTGGGACCTCACGGACGACGAGCGGATCGCCGCCGAGCTCCGTGATGCCCGCGCCGCCGCCGAGGCCGGGAGCGCCGCCAAGAGCGAGTTCCTGTCATCCATGAGCCACGAGCTGCGTACGCCCCTCAACGCCATCCTGGGGTTCGCGCAGCTGCTGCAGCGCGACAAGCGCGAGCCGCTCTCCGACCGTCACCGGGAGCGCGTCGCGCAGATCTTGAAGGGCGGCGAGCACCTGCTCCGACTCATCGACGACATCCTGGATCTCGCGCGCATCGAGGCCGGCGGCGTGTCGATCTCCACCGAGCCGGTGAGCGTCACCGAGGTGCTGCAAGAGCTGAAGACGACCCTCGACCCCATCGCCAGCCGTCAGGGCCTGCGCCTCGAGGTGGCGCCGCTGCCGGAGAGCCTGCCGCTGGTGGCGGTGGACCGCACGCGCTTCGTCCAGATCCTCATGAACTTCGGCTCCAACGCCATCAAGTACAACCGCCCCTCGGGCGTCGTGACGTTCACCGTGTCGGTCCCCGCCCAGGATCGCGTTCGCGTCACGGTACGCGACACCGGCATGGGCATCCCCGCCGAGAAGCAGGACAAGCTCTTCCAGCCCTTCCAGCGGGCGGGCCAGGAGACGGGCCCCATCGAGGGTACCGGCATCGGCCTGGTGATCACCAAGCGCCTCGCGCAGATGATGCAGGGCGACGTGGGCTTTCGCAGCGTGCCCACCGAAGGGTCGGAGTTCTGGGTGGACCTCCCGGTGCACGAGGAGCAAAGCCGCGTGAGCGCGGCGGCGGCGCTGCGCGAGGGCGAGCACGGACGACTGGTGAGCGAGCGGCCGCGGCTGGTTCTCTACGTCGAGGACAACCCCGCCAACGTGACGTTCATGAAGGACCTGGTGAGCTCCTTCGAGAACATCGATCTGCTGACGGCCCCCACCGCAGAGCTCGGCATCGAGCTGGCCCTGACGCGGAAGCCGGAGGCCATCATCATGGACATCAACCTCCCGGGGATGAGCGGCGTGGACGCGCTCCGGGTGCTCCGCACCAAGCCGGAGACCGCCACGATACCGGTCATCGCGCTCACCGCGGCCGCTTCCGAGCGAGACAAGGAGCGCGGCACCCGCGCCGGCTTCTACCGGTATCTCACCAAGCCGGTGAAGGTCGACGAGCTGGTGGGGGCGCTGGAAGAGCTGCTCGCTGCGCCGTCGTCGCGGCCTCCTGCCTGACGAGAGGTCCGGGTCTCACACCCCGGAGCCACGCACCACCACCGCGAAGGTCCTGGCGAGGATGCTCATGTCGAGCCAGGGAGACCAGGTCTCGACGTACTTCACGTCGACGCGCACGCGGCCTTCGAAGGGCATCTTGTGGCGGTCGCTCACCTGCCACATACCGGTGAGGCCCGGGGTGGCGCGGAGCACGATGGCTTCCTTGCCGTTCATCTCGGCGAGCTCGCGCTCGAGGTAGGGGCGCGGGCCCACCAGGCTCATGTCGCCCTTGACCACGCTCCAGAGCTGCGGAAGCTCGTCGAGGCTGTACTTGCGGAGCACGCGGCCCACGCGGGTGACGCGCGGATCCTTCTCGAGCTTGTGGAAGGTGGCGTACTCGCGGGCGAGCGCCGGGTCGGCGGCGAGCACCGCAGCGAGGCGGGCTTCGCCGTCGCCGTACATGGTGCGGAACTTGGCGACCGTGAAGCGCTTGCCGTGCTTGCCCATGCGGGTCTGGAAGTAGAGCGCCGGGCCCTTGGAGTCGAGACGCACCGCGGCGGCGATGATCAGGAGAACGGGCGAGATGCACAGGACGCCGAGGATTGTGAGTACCAGGTCGAGCCCACGCTTGACCAGGTGCGGGAGCGAGAGCACCGCCAGAAAGCCGAGGAGGATCGGCAGCGCGCGGGTCAGGAATGTACGTGCATAATGCACATTCGAGGAGCCGTGCGGAGCGAGGACGCCGAACGCCGCGGTGGCGACGATCGATGCGACCTGCAGGGAGCTCTGGAGGGTGGGAAGGCGCTCTACGACCAGCGGGAGGGTCGGAGCGAGCATCATGGCCACGAGGCCGATGAGACCGAGCGAACGCGGGGTCAGGCTGCTGTTGGCTGGCGTCTGGGAGGGGCTCACGGGAGAGACCTCTCGCACGCCGCGTGCCACCGAGCCCCTGGCCGTAATCGCTGGAAATTCGCCGACCCGATGAATGTTCGCGAGCGACGGATTTTTGACGTTCCGTCGCCGCGCTGACCCCGAGTCGCTTCGCTACGGCCCCCGGGGGCAACTCCTGACAAGGCGTGACAGCGCGGTGACAGGCACCTTGGGCAGAGTGGCGCGGTGCAGGTATTCCGCTACTCCGAAGACCGTTTGCCCATCGCCTTCGTTGCGCTGTTCTTCGCGTGCGACGTCGCCGTGTACGCGCTCGTCGACTCGCCGGTGATTCTCCTGGCGTGGGTCCTCCTGGGCATCGTGCCGCGCGGGGGCGTGTGCGCGTTCAACCATCATCACCAGCATCTCTCGGTGTTCCGGCAGCCGATCCTCAACCGGCTGCTCGAGCTCGTGTACGGGCTGCAGACCGGCATCACCAGCCACGGCTGGGTGCTGCACCACTCGCTCGGCCATCACGTGAACTACCTCGACCAGCGGCTCGACGAATCACGCTGGCGGCGTTCGAGTGGGCGCACCATGCGCGAGGCGGAGTACACGCTCATCGTGGGCGCCACCGCCTACCCACGCGCGGTTCGGGTAGCCCGACGCACCGCCCGCTACGGACGAACCTTCCTGGCCATGACGGCGCTCACGCTCGCCATCGCCGGCGCCTTGGTGGCCGCGCGGCCCCTGCCCGGCTTGCTGGTGTTCGTGGGGCCGATGATCGGCATGCTCTTCTTCACCGCCTGGGCCACCTACACCCACCACGCCGGCAAGAAGACGACGTCGCACTTCGTGGCGTCGAACAACATCGTGCACCGCGGCTACAACATCCTCACCGGCAACCTCGGCTACCACACGGCGCACCACTATCGCCCCGGCGTCCACTGGTCGCGATTGCCGGCGCTCCACGCCTCCATCGCCCACTTGATTCCCGCCGACTGCTACCTGACCCCGGGCCTGCCGTGGTACTTCGGACAGCGAGTCGTCGGCCCACCCCTGGGCATGCCGCATGCGGCGGGCTCGAGCGTGGCCGACGATTGCCGTTCGACGGTGCCTGCCTGATCGGGCTCAGCCGGCCAGCGTGGCCTCGATCTCGAGGGTGATGCTCACCTCTTCGCCCAGCGCCAGGCCACCGTGGTCGAGCGTCTGGTTGAAGGTGAGGCCGAAGTCCTTGCGGTTGATCTTGGTGGTTGCCACGAAGCCCGCGCGACGCTTGCCCCACGGATCCTTGGGTACGATGCCCCCGCGCTCCACGTCGAGCACGATCTCCTTGGTCACGCCGCGCAGCGAGAGATCGCCGGTCACCACCAGGTGCTCGTCGCGCTCGTCACGGCGCGCCACGTGCTTGCTGGTGAAGGTCATGTGGGGGAACTTCTCCACTTCGAAGAAGTCTCCGGAGCGCAGGTGTCCGTCGCGCTGGGCCTCGTTGGTGTCGATGCTCGAGACCTCGATGCTCACGTCGAAGGACGAGGCGGCGTAGTTGTCCTCGTCGATCTGGAGGTTGCCGGTCCACTTGGCGAAGCGCCCGCGAACCTTGCTCACGAGCATGTGCCGGATCGTGAAATCGACACTCGAGTGCGCGTAGTCGAAATCCCACTTTGAAAGCGTCATGAAGTAGCTCCTTGGATATCCGTCTCGTCTCGATCGTTACGAAGCCTCGCGCACCACGCCGTTTCGCAGCGTTCCGATGCCGTCGACCACCACCTCGAACACGTCGCCCTCGCGGAGGAACACCGGCGGATTGCGCACGAACCCCACCCCGCCGGGCGTGCCCATGGCCACCAGGTCGCCGGGCTCCAGGGTCATCGCCTCGGAGAGCTGCGCGATGGCATCGGCGACGTCGAAGATCATGTCGTCGGTGTTGGCCTGCTGCATGATCTTCCCGTTCAAGATGCCGCGGATCCCCAGTCCCTTGGC
This sequence comes from Polyangiaceae bacterium, assembly GCA_013141295.1. GTDB lineage: Bacteria > Myxococcota_A > Polyangia > Polyangiales > Polyangiaceae > JABFRG01. The sequence continues at coordinate 7,210 of JABFRG010001112.1, read as the reverse complement.
GCCCGGCGCGAGCTCGTCGGCGGTCACCAGCTCGGGGCCGATGGATCCCGAAGCGTCGAAGTTCTTCCCGATGGTCCACTGCGGCGTCCGCTTCTGAAAGTCGCGAATCGAGCCGTCGTTCATGAGGGAATAGCCGACCACGTACTCGAGGGCGCGCTCCTTGGGCACGCGATGGGCGCGCTTGCCGACGACCGCCACCACCTCGGCCTCGTAGTCGAAGTAGGGCGACACCGACGGCAGCACCAGCGGCTGCTCGTGCCCCACGAAGCTGGATGCGTAGCGCCCGAACACCACCGGATACTCGGGCCTCGCGTGGGAGGCCTCCGCGGCGTGGTCGACGTAGTTCACGCCCAGGCAGAGGATCTTGCCGGCATCGGTGACGATGGGGCGAAACGAGACCGCCTTGGGATCCCGGATCGAGCTCGGCTTGGCCGCCGCCACCAGCTCCGCCAGCGACGCGAGGCTCCGGCCGGAGCGCAGGAGGGCGCCGAGATCGCGCGGGAGCGCAGGGTCTTCGGCGTTGATATCGACGAAGCCGTCTGCGCGCCGCAGGCCGAGAAAAGGTCCACCTTCGAACGTGAGCGACGCGAGCTTCAAGATGCACCTCGGGATGTGGAGAGCGGACGGATCATGCGGTCACGAAAGGCCGAAGGTCGACGAGCGCCCGGCCGTCGACGATGGGCGTACAGTCGCGCGGGAGCTCGAGCGAGAGCTCGAAGCCACGCGCGCGCAAGGCGTCGATGAACCCGGGCAGCGCGTCGAGACAGGCGCCTTGCACGTCGTGCAGGACCACCACCGAGTGCCCGCGCGACGCGCAGTCGGCCAGGGCCCGTTCGCTCCAACCCTGGGGGTCGACCCAGTCACGGGGAACGGAGCTCCAGAGAACGCAGGTGTAGCCGTGCGCCTCCAGGTACTGGGCGGCAGCCGAGGAGAGCAGGTGGGGGCCGATGACGCCGCCGCCGCCGAACGGACGAAAGCGCCGCGGCTCGGCCGGCGCGATCTCGGTGAGGAGCGCCTCGGTGCGGCCGATCTCCAGCTCGACGGCGCTCGCGCGCGGGTCTTCCCCGAGCGGCGTTTCGTGAGAGAACGAGTGATTGCCCACGCGGTGCCCCTCGGCGATCGCGCGGCGCACGAGCGCGCGCCCCACCGGCGAGGCGAGCTCGCGACCCAGGACGAAGAAGTGCGCGGGCACCGCCCGTTCGCCCAGCACGTCGAGGATGCGGGGCGTCACCTCGGCGTGCGGTCCGTTGTCGAAGGTCAGCGTGACCCGCTTCATCGAAACGTGTTGTTCGACGTGTGGTCTCCCGCCAGCCAGCGCTCGAGATCGGCGCGTGCGCTGGCGCGCTTGGCTTCCACCAGCTCGGGTACCACCGCCTCCGGCGCGTCGCAGGTGAGCTCGAGGATCATGCCACTGGGATCTTCCACGTACAGCGAGCGGCAGTATCCGTGCTCCAGCACGTAGGTCTGCGGCTCCCGGTAGCCTGCCGCGGCCAGGCGCTCCGACACGCCGCGCTGGGTCTCCGCGTCGACGTCGAGGGCGATGTGGCGGAACGGCGACGGGGCCAGCTCCGGGCCGAAGAGCTCCTGATCGCGCGCCTTGGCGAACTGGAAGAACGCGAGCGCGCTGCCGTCGGGGAGGCCGAAGAAGCAGTGGCAGTAGGTTCGTAGCTCGCCGAAGAGCTCGTCGCTCTCGCACCAGGTGGCCACCAGCGGCAGACCGATGAGGTCCTCGTAGAAGGCGCGGGTCTTCGCGAGATCCTTGGTGACGTAGGCCGTGTGGTGGAGTCGGCTCGGCAAGGTTCCGGACATGAGAGGGCCTCCTCCGGGTGAGTCTAGAAGCGCCGGTTTCGGCGTCAATGATTTTGTCGACAAAACATCCCCGGGACGGAGATCCGCGATCGCGCGTGCTAGCCTCACCGCGATGGCCATCGCGACCAACCGAACGCGCGCGGGGCGCCCGGCGCCGGAGCCCACCCTTGCTTCGTCGGTGCTGGATCGCCTGCGGGCGGAGATCGTCAAGGGGACGCTGGCGCCCGGGACCAAGCTCCGGCTCGAGCACCTGGCGCCCTCCTACGGCGTGGGGCGCACGCCGCTCCGGGAGGCCTGTTGCCGGCTCGCCGCCGAGGGGCTGGTGACCATCGAGGACCAGCGAGGTTTTCGGGTGGCGCCGGTCTCTGCGGCGGACCTCCAGGACCTCACGCGAACCCGGCAACAGGTGGCCCAGCTGGCGCTCCGTTCCTCGATTCAGCGGGGGAATTCCGTTTGGGAAGACCAGGTGACGGCGGCGCTACAGCGGCTCGTCGCTCGCGGTCGGCAGGGCGTCACGCGGCGACTCGACGACGCCTGGGAGCACGACCACGGGCTCTTCCACGACGCGCTGCTCTCCGCCTGCGACTCGCCGTTGCTGCTCCGGTTTCACCGGCAGCTCTTCGAGCAGAGCGAGCGATACCGGCGACTGGCCACGGCCTACGGGCAGCCCACCCGCGACGTGGAGGGGGAGCATCAGGCGCTGGCCGCGGCTGCCCTCGGGCGTGATGCGGAGCGCGCGTGCGCGCTCGTGGTGGAGCACATCTCCCGGACCACCGACCGGGTGCTCGAATGTCACCCGGGGCTGCGTCGGGACGAATTGTCGACAAAATGATCTTTGGCCTTGATTCGGTCCGGCCAGCGACCGCAGGCTGGACGTCATGAGCACGCGCCGCGCGATCCTCACCGACGACGGAGTCACCCTCGCCGTGCAGGACGGAGGCCGCACCGACGGCCGCCCCATCGTCTTCTTGCACGGCATCGCCCAGTCGTCGGGCGCCTGGCGCGCGCTCTTCGAAGGCCCGCTCGCGAAGACGCATCGGCTGGTGGCCCTGGACATGCGCGGGCATGGATCCTCGTCTGCACCCGAAGGCGCCGAGGCCTACGCGAGCGGCGAGCGGCTGGGCGCCGACCTGCACGAGGTGCTCACCGAGCTGGGGCTCGAGCGGCCGGTCGTCGTCGCCTGGTCGTACGGCGGCGTCGTCCTCGGGGAGTACCTGCGGCGCTACACCGCTCGCGCGCTGGGCGGCATCGCCTGGGTGGCGGCGGCGGTGAAGGTGGGCAAGCCCGCGGCGAACCTGTTCGGGAGTGGAATGATGAGCAACGCCCGGGCGATCCTGTCGTCCGATGCGGCGGCGTACGAAGAAGGTGCGCGCGCGTTCGTGCGGGCCTGCACCCGCGAGCCGCTCCTGGAGACCTTCGTGGAAGCGGCCGTCGCCGACATGCGGCGGGTGCCTCTGCACGTGCGGCGAGCGCTACTCACGCGGAGCGAGGACTACACGCCGGAGATCGTCGCCAGCGACGTGCCGATGACCACCATCCACGGTTCCGACGACGCCATCGTGCTCGCGCGCATGAGCGAGGAGATCGCCGCTCTGCGCGCCGACGTCGAATCGGTACGCATCGAGGGCGTGGGTCACGTGCCGTGGATGGAAGCGCCGGAGCACTTCCACGCGGCGCTGCGTTCGCTGCTGACGCGCGTGGGCTAGCCATTCCGCTCCACGCGCCGTAGCCTCGGACCATGCGTCGGCACTTTCCGCTCCTGGGTCTCGCAGGCCTCGCGTGCAACACGCGCCCCACCGGACCGGTGACGCAGCCGGTGGACGCTCCTGTGCGGGCCGCGCAGACCGTGCAGCTTCCGGTGCTGCCGCCTTCTGCTCCCCCGGCATCCAGCGGCGAAGAGCCGGCCGCGATGAGCGGCGCCGTCCTCGACCGCGCGCGAGCCAAGTGGGCCTTCGACGCCGCCCGCGAGACGCGTGTACTCTACAGCTGGACCAGCAAGGAGCAACTGGAGCAGCTCCGCGCCGGAGGGCCGGTGCTTTCCCGTTCGGTGACGCCCGGCAAAGGCTTCGCCACCTTCGACCACGCGCTCTACCAGCTGTCGGCGCTGGGGAACGCGCGGGCGCAGCTCCTTTGGCACGAGGGCTTCGCCAGGAGCCGCTTCGCGTGGTCCAACGCCTTCGGAGTCGCCGCCGGCATGCGCGGCGAGCGCTACGGCGACGTACTGCTGCGCATCACGCTCAAGCGCGAGGCGGTGTTCGATCACTTCGGGCTGCAATCCGGCAGCGTGCTCACGCTCTCGCAAGACGCGCTACCCGAGCATCTGGGTGCGGTGGGCTTCGCCTCGGGCAAGTATCGCGAGTACGTACTGCCCAACGAGAGCATGATCGAGAAGGTCGAGGCGTTCACGCCGGAGCTGCGCGACGAGGTGGAGCAGCAGCGCACGTTCTTGCGCATGGTCCTCCGCGACCCCTCCCACTTTCCTCCGGATGCTCCTTCGGCCTTCTTTCCCGACGTGCAAGCCCTGGTGGGCACCGTGGAGATCCAGGCGGCACTGGACGCGCTGACGGCGTGGCTCGACGACAAGACGCCACCGTTCTCGCGCGCGGTGGCGGCATCCTTCGCGCTCGGGGCACTGCGACCGAGCATCGCCGAGCTCTGCAAGGTCCACGGCGTCGTCGAGCGACAGCGACGCATCGCCTCCTTCGGTATGCAGACGCTCTACGAGCCGCAGTGCGCCCCGGCAGACACTTGCCAAGCCATCACCAGTCCGACGAAGAAGTACGCGGCGTGCTTCCCGGTTCCAGCCTTCTTTCGCTGATCGTCAGATGCGCAGGTGCTCGCGGCGGAGCACGTCGGGTACCGGGGCGAAGGCCAGCGCGCGCTCGAGCACGTTGCGGAGCTCGCGTACGTTGCCGGGCCACGCGTAGGCGGTGAGCTCCTCGATGGCATCGGAGGCGAGCGCCGGGATCTTCGTCTCCGGCGAGAGGAGCCGGAGAAAGTGCCGGGCCAGCGGCAAGATGTCTTCCTTCCGCTCGCGCAGCGGCGGGATGCGCAGCGGCACCACCTGCAGCCGGTAGTAGAGATCCTCGCGAAAGCGCCCGTGCTTCACCAGTTCCGCCAGATCCCGGTGGGTGGCGGCCACGATGCGCACGTCGACCTGGGCCGCGCGGCGATCGCCCAGCGGGAACACCTCGCCGTTCTCGAGGAAGCGGAGGAGCTTGGGTTGCACGTCGAGGGGAAGCTCGCCCACCTCGTCGAGGAAGAGCGTGCCGCCGTTGGCCGCGCGAATCACGCCCGGGTGATCGCTCACCGCGCCGGTGAAAGCGCCGCGCTTGTAGCCGAAGAGCTGCCCCTCGAAGAGCTCCCGAGGAACCGCGGCGCAGTTGAAGGCCACGTAGGGCTTGGCGCTCCGGGCCGAGGTGTCGTGAATCGCGCGCGCCACCACTTCTTTGCCGCTGCCCGACTCGCCGGTGACGATGATGGTGGCGCGGGAGCCGGCCAGCTGCGAGATCTCGGCGCGCACCCGGCGCATGGCCTTGGAGACGGCGATGAGGCCGGGAATGTCCGGGCTCGCGTCTTCCTTGCCCGCGCCGTCGACGCTCTTGCCCAGACCGCGCAGGCCGGCCACTTCCAGGACGAGCGCGGCGGTGACGGTGATGACCGACAGCGCCGACACCTCTTCCGACTCGAGCGGCCCCTGCACGCCCAGGCGAAAGCGCCGGCCCATGCCGTCACCGAACTCCAGCCACTCGTACACTTCCGCGGGGAGCTCCGCGCTGTCGACGTGGAGCGTCTCGCTGCGGCCGTTGGAGTCGACCTCTTCGAGCCGTGCCGGCCTCCGGGGCACCAGGGTGCGGGCCAGCACGAACAGCTCGCGGAGCACCAACGCCGGGGCCGACCCGCGTACCGCCAGGCGCTTGAGGGGCACCACCAGCGACTCCACGTCGACCCGCGCCGGCGTGGGCGGGAGCGATGCGCCCCGGCGAAGGTCGCGCAGCACCGCCGTTCCCACCCGCGCGGCCAGCGGCGGCACGATACCGGCGGTCAGCAGCTCGGCCTCCACGGCGTCGCGATCCTCGCGCCCACCGGGCTCTTCGTGAAAGGTATCGATGCAGGCACGCGTGTATCGTGCAAGCAATGCGTCGGGGAGATCGTGCGCCATCTGGAAGGTGGCGATGGCCGCCTCGATGAGCTTGCGGCCGTGGACCCAGTCGCCCTGGAAGGCCAGCAAGATGGCCTCGGTGCGGAGCAAGTGCGCAGCCGCCCACGGCGACGGCGCGTGATCGAGCATGCGCGAGGTGCGGCGCATGTGCAGGCGCGCCTCGTCGGTGCGTCCGGCCAGCACCAGCACCGCGGTACGAAAGAGCAGGATCTCCTTCATCAGGAAGGGCCAGCGGCCGGCGGCCGCTTCCGCGTCGGCGAACGCCGCGACCACCGCGTCCATGTCGTCGCTCATGGTGAAGAGCCGCTTGGCCTCCACGAAGCTGGCGTAGGCGCGGGTCATGGGCTGCATGGTCGGGTTGTCCCAAGCGAGGAGCTTCGCCCGCAGGTTGGCCATCCCCTCGCCGTCGCCCCGGAGCGCGTAGTAGCGCGAGAGCGCAGGTACCGCCACGTTCGGCGGCATCCGCGTCTCCTCCGAATAGGCGTCGGCGCCGGCCATGGCGGCCCGCGCGTCGTCCATGCGCCCCAGCCGCAGGTACGATTCGACCAGCGCGCGAGCGCAGAACACGGTGTGCACGCTGGGCGCGATGCGCGCGCGATCGGCCACCTCGAGGGCCCGCTTGGCGGTGGCGATGGCCTGGAGCCCCGCCACGCCTGCACCAATGACGAAGACCTTGGCCGGCAGCGTCGTGCCTGCGGCGGTCATGAGCATCGGGTAGTACTTCGGCAGTTCGAGGGCGCCGATCAGCACGCCCCGGTAGCCCACGAGGCTCGCCTGGCTGGAGAGGGTGTCCATGGCCTGGGCCCGGGTGGTGCGGGGGATGCAGTCCGTGGAGAAGGCGGTCAGTGGCCGGGCGGCCATCCACTTCACCGCCTCCAGGTTGCGGGTGGGGAAGATCGAGGCCAGCAACATGGCCCCGGGCCGCATGAGATCGACCTCGTGGGTCCCGTCCGGCCTGGCCTGGGGGGCGTTCACCTTCAGCACGAAATCGGCCCCACCCAGGAGCGAGGCCGCGTCCGCCGTGAGGGTGGCTCCGGCGTCTTCGTAAGCCTGGTCGGGGAAATACGCCAAGGCTCCCGCACCGGCCTCCACGGCCACCTCGATCCCGAGCTGGATCAGCTTCCGGCAGGATTCCGGATCCAGCGCGACGCGGGTCTCGTCCGCCCTGATCTCCCTGGGAACGGCAATCTTCATGGGGGCCTCGGAGTTAAAATCGCAGTGTCGCGGGTACCATACCAT
>JABFRG010000074.1 GCA_013141295.1 Polyangiaceae bacterium | reverse complement strand
AAGAGGGTGAGCCCGCGCGGATGAGCCAGAAGCCAGTGGCCTTCCTCCCCGCACAACGTTGACCCGGCGCGCGAATTCCACGACACTGCCGCGGCTTTGAGCACCGAAGAGAAACAGCCGGAGAATGCCGCGGCGGAAGGCCAGAACGCCGGCCGCGGCGGCATCGCCATCCTCTTCGCCAAGGTGTTCTTCATCCTGACCGGGCTGGTGCAGCAAGCGCTCCTGTCCCGAGTCATCGGACAGGACGGCTACGGCGCGCTCTCGCGTGTGCTCGCGGCGGCGAACATCCCCAACAACGTGGTGGTATCGGGCTCCATCCAGGCGATGAGCCGTACCGTCAGCCAGTCGGGCAAGGACGACCAGGCGGCGTTTCGCGCGGCGATGCGCCTGCACGTACCGCTCGCGCTGTTCCTCGGCGGAGCGTTCGCGATGGCCGCGCCGTTCTACGCGAGCTTCCAGGGCACGCGAGAGATCACGCTGCCGCTCGTGGTCATGGCGGTGGTGCTCACCATCTACAGCGTGTACGCGCCGATGGTCGGGGCGATCAACGGCCGCCGAAAGTTCCTCCAGCAAGCGACCCTCGACATCACCGCAGCCACCCTGCGCACCGTGGGCCTCGCGGGCGCCGGCTACGTGTTCTTGCGACGGGGGCTCGATGGAACCCTGGGCGCCACGTCCGGTGCGGCCGTCGCCATCAGCTGCGTGTTGCCGCTGGCGCTCATGTTCTCGCAGGCGCTCCGTCGCCCGCGCGCCGGATCCACCTATACGTTCGACTCGCGCGCATACCTGGTCGCGCTCCTTCCCCTGGCGCTGATTCAGCTGGGGACGAACGTGCTCATGCAGGTGGACATCATGCTCCTGGGGAGCTTTCTCTCGAAAGCCTCGGAGACGAGCGGGGTCTCGAATCCAGGGAAAGCCGCCAACGAGTGGGTGGGCGTGTATCGCTCCTGCCAGCTCTTCGCCTTCTTGCCGTACCAGCTCCTGGTCAGCATCACCCAGGTGCTGTTTCCCATGGTCGCCAAGGCCCACGCCAACAAGGACGCGGCCGGGGTTCGGGCCTACGTCGAGCGCGGCGCCCGCATCGGCGTCATCGCCGGCGGCCTCATGGTGGGAGTCATCGTCGCCATCCCGGGACCGGTCATCGGCATCCTGTACCCGGCCGAGATGGCCGCACGCGGCGCCGCCACGCTGCGCATTCTCGCCTGCGGCCAGGGACTCTTCGCGCTCATGGGCATCGCCATGACCGTGCTCGCCAGTCTGGGGCGCGAGCGCCTGGGCGCCTTCATCAGCGCCGGCGCCATCCTCGTTTCGATGGTTGCACTCTACACATTTGCCCGGCCCCAACCGTTCGGTGAAGCGCAGCTCATCGGCACCGCCATCGGCACCTCCATCGCCCTGGCGGTCGCCTTCGTCGCGGCCGCCTACGCCGTGCGCCGCCTCGCTGGCAGCTTCATCCCCTGGCTCACGGCAGCCCGCGTGGCCTTTGCCGTCGGTCTCCTCGTCGCGGTCGGCGATCGCATACCCCACGGCGGCAAGATCCTCACCATCGCGACCGCCGCAGGTCTCGGCGTGCTCTACCTCCTCGCGCTCGTCCTCACCCGAGAGCTGACCCGCGAAGACGCGAAGCTACTCCGCACACTCCGCAAGTAACGCGCAAGAGAGCCGGGCACGGGCACGGGCACGGGCACGTAACGAGCGAAGCAAGCTGCGCCCTGAGCGAGCGAAGCAAGCTGCGACCCTCTCCTGAGCGAGCGAAGCAAGCTGCGCCCCGAGCGAGCGAAGCAAGCTGCGGCTCTCTCCTGCGAGGCGCTCCAGGAGGATCGGCGCGTAGGGCGTCGAGAGCGAGCGCGGCCTAGGAGGGCCGCGCGGAGCGAACTCCTGTTCGTGAGCACGCCCGACGACGGCCCCGCGAAGCTATCGGCGTCCTACGCGCCGATACTCAGAATTCGCCGAGGGAACCGGCGGTGCCCCCCGAGGAGGGACCGCCGCTGCCCTTGAGGCCGTGCTTCTGCACGAGCTTGTGCAGGTACATGCGGTCCATGGCGGCGAGGCGCGCGGCGCGGCTCATGTTACCCTGGGCCTCGTCGAGGAGACCGACGATGTACGCACGCTCGAAGGCGTCGATGGCGGTTTCCTTGGCGACGCGGAAGGGCTGGCGCTTCTCGCTCTTCGATTCGGACTCGCGCGGAGCGGGCTCGCCGATCTCGGAGAAGGCGCTCTTGAGCACGACCGCGCGCTCGACGTAGTTGCGGAGCTCGCGGACGTTGCCGGGCCAGTCGTGGCGGCCCATGTCGGCGAGGATCTCCTTGGGGAAGAGCCGCTCTTCTTCGGGCACGCCGAGGGTGTTGAGGAACACACGCACGAGCGTGAGGAGGTCTTCGATGCGCTCGCGGAGCGAAGGCACGCGCACGCTGATGACCGCGAGACGGAAGTAGAGGTCCTCCCGGAAGCGGCCCTTGTTCACTTCGCGATCGAGCTCGCGGTTGGTGGCGGAGATGACCCGCACGTCGATGCGACGCGGGCGGGTTTCGCCGACCCGGCGCACTTCCTTGGCCTCGAGCGCGCGGAGCAGCTTGGGCTGGAGCTCCAGCGGGAGCTCGCCGATCTCGTCGAGGAACACCGTGCCGGTGTTGGCCGCTTCGAAGGCGCCCACGCGATCGCGATCGGCGCCGGTGAAGGAGCCGCGTACGTGACCGAAGAGCTCGCTCTCGATGAGCTGCGGCGAGATGGCGCCGCAGTCGACGATGACGAAAGGCTTGTTGGCGCGGGGGCCGCGGCGCACGATCTCGGTGGCCACCAGCTCCTTGCCGGTGCCGCTCTCGCCCTGGATAAGGACGTTGATCTCGCTCTGGGCCACGCGCTCGAGGAGCGCGAAGAGCTTCCGCATGGCCACGCTGTGACCGGCCAGCTGACCGAACGAAGGCGCCACCGGGAGCTCGACCGCGCGGCCGGTCTCGGCGGCGGTGACCCGCAGCGTCGAGGCGCCGAGCGTGATGGTGCCGGTGGCCCCGAGCTCCGCGTCGCGAACCCGCACGCCGTCGAGACGGGTGCCGTTGCGGGACGAGGAATCGACGACGCGCCACACGGTGCCGTCGCGATGGATGCGGCAGTGAAATCGGGAGACGGCGCGATCGGTGAGCACCACGTCGTTGGAAGGATGCGAGCCGATGCGACACTCGTCACCGTCGTGAACGAGGCTCTTGCCGGACGGCTGTCCGCCGTCGCGCTCGACCATGATCATGAGACGCGGCAGCGCCACGTGCTCCACGAGCTGCGACGATTCCGCAGCTCGTGGAGCACGTGG
>JABFRG010000934.1 GCA_013141295.1 Polyangiaceae bacterium | reverse complement strand
GTATTATGCACATTGAGTTTCACTCGGCCCACTCGGCCCACTCGGCCCACTAGCCACTGAACGACCAGATCCGCGAGACAGACAGCCTCCACCCCTCTCGCCAGTGCCCGTGCCCGTGCCCGTGCCCGCTTTCTCCCTCCCTCTCCGAGGCAGGAAAATTGGGACGGACTCTGGTCAGTAGCCTGGGGGCGGAGCACCGCCGAAGCCACCAGCCGGCGGGGGCTCGCTGCCGAACGCGCCAGAGGACGCGCCAGAGGATGCGACTGACGAGCCGGCCACGTAGGCGGGTTGCCCGTAGTAGCCCGCATAGCGCTGCGCCTCGGCCGCGTCCTGGCCGGTGAGGCGTGCGTAGATGACGACGAAGACCAGCGTGCCCAGCGGCATGGTGGCGAAGAGCCCGATGCCGCAAGCAAACATGCCGGCAATCATGATGAGCCCCGCCAGAAAGCCCGCGACGAAGATGTTGAGGCGATTGCCACGGGTCACGTCCAGGCTCGCGCGAATCGCCTGCACGATGCTCAGATCCTTGTCGAGGATGAAGAGCGGCGACATCGAGATGAAGGGCCAGGCCACGGCGAGCACCACCAGCGACAAGAACGCCAAGGCGCCGGCGAGCACATGAAGCTCGGTCATGTCGATGGCCGCCGCCACGATGCTCACCGTCGTTCCGAGGAAGCTGAGGGTGTTGAGGAGCATGTAGAGGACGAACATTCGGCCGAGCCCTCGGAGGCCGAACAGGTGCCCGATGCCCGGCGTTTCGCCCTTCACCGACGCCAGGCCGAAGCGCGAGATGCCCAGGAACAGGTACGTGGAGGACAGGGTCGCGATCACCTCGAACACCAGCGATGTCACGTGGAACTCCACGCTGCTGATGGAGAACACTCGGGCCATGGCGAGGACCGTGGGCAGGTACGACGGCACGAAGATCGCGAGCGTGTACAGCGTCCCGCCGAGGAGCATCAGCCCCGCATTCCGCTTGAAGTGCTCCCACGCGCCGGCGATGGCGTCGGTCGCGCTCAGTTGCGGAGGCGGCCTCTGCGGAGTTGCGACCTGAGCGTGTGCGGCTTGCGAATACGGGTGCATGGCGATCTCCAGCGGGGAGCCTCGGAGAAAACCACGAGAACAGCTCCCCGGCTGCCCCCCCGATGGCGCCGCCCGAGTGCTTCGGGCGGCTCTGACTCACGCGTGGCTCAGTAACCGGGCGGCTGCCCGTAGCCGCCCGGAGGCGGCGCGCCGTAGCCACCGGCCGGAGGGGGAGCGCCACCGAAGCCCTGACCTTGCGGCGGGTAGTAGACCGGCTGCGCATAGCCGCCGCCGAACCCGCCGCCGGGGTTGGGATCCTGACCCGTGAGGCGCGCATAGATGACCGGAAAAACCATCATCGCCAGCGGGATCGTGCCAAGAGCACCAATGCAGCAAGCGAACACACCTGCGCCACCGATCAGACCCGCGAGCAGGCTCGCCAGGAAGATGTCCAGGCGCCGCCCGCGGGTTACCTCGATGCTCGCCCGGATGGCCTTCCCGATGCTCAGATCCTTGTCGAACATGAAGTACGAGGACTGCGAAAGGGGGAGCCAGATCAAGATGGCCGGAACGAGCCACACCACGCTCCAGCCCAGCGACACCACGTGCATCACAGGCTCTTCGATGGCGGCCCCCACGATGTTGAGACCCGAGCCCAACCAGCCGGGAATCGCCAGGACCAGGGTGAGTACGAGGAAGCGCCCGAATCCCTTTCCAGCGAACAGGTGTCCGAACGCCGCCGGCTCGCCGCGTACGATCCCCAGTCCCATCCGCGCGAACCCAACGCCGAAGTAGGCGCCCAGAATCTGGATGATGATGCTGATGCCGAGCGTGGCGCCGTGAAATTCCACGCTATTGGGTGCCACTACTTGGGCCATCATCAGTGTGGTCGGCACGTACGCGAGCAACACGCACGGGATGAGGAACAACACCGCCGCTCCAATAAGCAGGCCCGCGTGCTTCTTGAAGTGCTCCCAGGCCGCGCCGATCACGTCGGGTGCCGTGAATGGTTGCGGCGTCCCGTAGGGCGACTCGGGGGTTGCTTGGGCTTGGGCGGGCGGTTGGGCGTACATGGCGATCTCCAGCGCGGAAAGGTAGCACCCGGATGAGCCGGGTGCGAAGGCCGTGTCGCACCGAATCCGCGCGGCGCTGTGCATTCTTCACCAACCCTCGGGAAAGCCGGGGCGTTGGGCGCTACGATGATCCGGTGAGCAGCGAGCTACCCGACGTCCGCGACGGTTTGACGCACAAGGAGCGCATCGTGCTGTGGGTGCTCGCCAAGACGCAAGCCGAGCGCGGTGATCGCCATGTGCCCACGACGATGCTCTACGGTCGCGTGGTGGAGCACGTCGACATGAGCATGAGCGAGCTGGTGGCCATCGTCGCGCGGCTCGGCGCCCGCCGTCCGTAGCCAAAGCTAGCCTTCCATCACCCGGCCATCTCGAAGCTCGAAGGTGTGCGTGGCCTCGGCGTCGCCCTCGTGACTGGTGAGGAGCACCGAACCTCCCGCGGCCATGTGCTGCGCAAGTCGCTCCCGAAGCAGCTCCCGGCCCCGAGCGTCGAGGCCCACCGTGGGCTCGTCCAGGAGCAGCAGTCGTGGCGCGCCCAGGGTCGCGGCGGCGAGCACCAGACGCCGGCGTTCTCCGAGCGAGAGCATCTCCGGTGTCGACGAAGCCACGTTGCCCAGGTCCCACGCGTCGAGCGCGGCCAGCGCCGCTTCTCCGCTGCAGCTCTTCAGCGCGCTCACGAAGGCCATCGTCTCGGTGACCGTCAGCTGCGGCGGAAAGTCCGCCGTCGCCGGCGCGTATCCCGCCTGACGCAAGGCGCGCCGACGGTCGTCCAGGGATAGGTCGAATATGTGTACACTGCCTGCATCTGCAGTGAGCACGCCCACCGCGATCTGCAGCAGCGTCGACTTCCCCGACCCATTGGCGCCCCGCAGCAGCGCGCGGCATCCCTCGGGGATGGTCAGGTCCGCGCCCCGGAGGACGCGCCGCGCCCCGAAGCGCTTCTCGATGCCCACGAGCCGCAGTGCGCTCATCGCGACCTCCAGACGAACGCCGCCGCGCCGGCTCCCGCCAGGCCCGCCGCTACCCAGGGCAATGCGGCGCCGGAGAGCGCCACACCGGTGCCGAGCGGCGCCGCCAGGAGCAGCGCCCGCACGATGGCGCGACCCTGATCCCGAGCCTCCCATGCGGAGACCCACAGCACGGCCGCCGCGGCGCCCAAGAGAGATCCTGCGAGCCCTTCGCGTGACACCAGGAGCGCCAGCGCGAGAGCCAAGAGCGCCGGAAGAATCATGAGCGGGAGCACCGTCGCGCGCCGCAACCCCGGCAGCCCAGCGGACGCGGTCAGCCACTGCGCGTGGTCGCGGAACCGCGCCACCGACGGCAGGAGGGTGCCCGTCGCCACCACGCTGCCGACGGTGATCAGGGTCGCGTTGCGCGCTCCTGCGAGCTCCGGTGTGGCCGCGGGATCGTTCCGGCACCACAAGCCGAAGAGCAACACCGCGACCGCCAGTACGCCCGCCAGGCGGAGCAGCCGACCAGGATCGGTGCGCAATGTGTGCAGAGTGCAGTTGAAGGCCCAGGAAGCCGCCGCCGGAAGCCGCGGCACCGGGAGACCGAGGCGCGTGGGGGGCTCCGCCGCCGCGCGCCACGCCGCGGGGAGCGTCAGGCCAAGACCCGCCGCAGCCACCGGGACCGCCATCCAGTCGGGCGCACCGCTGATCACGAGCGCCAGGCCCAGCGCCGGACCCAGCGAACCGCGTCCTCGAAGCGGAAGCGACGCGACGGTCGCCATCAACACGGCACCGAGCGCACCCAGCGGCCTCCCGCCCGCGAAGAAGAGCAGCCCGAAGGGTGCGTGCAGCACGGCCATGGTGACCCCGGAGGCAGCCATCGGGTGCATCGTCGAAATGGGTGCACTCCGCACCCATGTGCTCCCCGGCGGCGAGAGGAGCAAGGTCGCAGCCGGACGCGTCAAGGCGAGCCATCCACCCCAGAGCGCACATCGCACCGCCACCGACGTCTCGCTCCAGCGCATCACGTCGTGCGGGTCGAGGCCGGTCTTGGCGAACAGGACTGCACTCACGATGCCCGGCACGAACCAGCTCGGCAATGCCTGGTCGCGGAGCGTTCGAAGCGGCAAGCGCCACGCTGCGAAGACCGGGCTCGCGTGGGCTCCCACGAGGCCCCAACCGCCGCCGATGCCCGTTCATTCCCCCAATGCTCGTGGTCCAACCTCGCCAAATAGTTGGCGTCTGAGGCCGTCCATGCGCATCCTTTATGGGGCATGGCCCCTCTCGCCACCGATCTCGAACGGCCGAAGCTCCCGGGCGCCGCGCCGGACCCGGAGTCCTTCCTGGCGAAGCCCGGTGCGCTGGTGGAGCTGGGGCTCACGTTCCCGCTCTTCCTGCTCTACCACCTGGGCGTGGTGTTCCTGGGCATCCAGAACGCGACCGACTTTCTCACCCATGGTCTCATGGTCGCCGCCGAGGGCAACACCGGGCGCTACCTGGGCATCACCGCGGCCATCGGCGTCATCTTCGTGGGCGCCTTCGTCTTGCTGAGCCGCGGCCAGCGCTTCGCGCCCATCAAGTTCGGCCAGGTCGCGGTGGAGGGCGCGGTCTACGCGCTGATCATGCGGGTGGGCGCCGCCTACGTGGTGGGGCGCCTCTTCGCCGGGGCCATCCAGGAGCAAGGTCGCTTCACCGGCTTCATCATGTCGCTGGGCGCGGGCTTCTACGAGGAGATCGCCTTTCGCGTGGTGCTGTTCGGCCTGGGCGCCAAGCTCCTCGTCTGGTTCTGGACCGGCAAGCGCATGAAGCTGGTGGGCTCCAGCGATTTCTCGTTCTCGCCGCGCATCATCGGGCTCATGCTCCTGTGGGCGGTGGTGAGCGCCTGCGTCTTCAGCGGCGTGCACTACGTGGGCGCGCTGGGCGATCCCTTCTCGCTCAAGTCGTTCCTCTTCCGGGCCCTGCTCGGTCTCGCGCTCACGCTCATCTATGCCACCCGCGGCTTCGCCGCCGCGGTGTGGACCCACGCCCTCTACGACGTCTGGGTCCTCGTCATCGCCGGCAAGTGATCGCTCACCGCTCCCAGAGCGCGCCGAGCTCCAGCTCGATGGCATCGAAGGGCTCGGCCCGCACCTTCGCATCGTCGCGGCAGGTGAGCACCAGCCGGAACGTGCTTCCGTCGAGGCGGAACACCTCGAGCGTGCGCGCCAGCGGGTCGACGTACCATGCGTGTAGAATGCCCGCATCAGCGTAGAGCGGGAGCTTGTCGGTTCGGTCCGTTGCCGCGGTTCCCGGAGAGAGCACCTCGCAGACCCAGTCTGGCGCGAGGCTGAAAGCCGCCGTCAGCGGCATCTCCGGCATGCGCGCCCGCCGCCACCCGGCGATGTCGGGCACCAGGACGTTGGTCCCCAGGTGCAGCTCCGGTTCGTCGAGGATCAGCCAGCCGCCGGGGCCGCCCTTGCCGCGGTCGAACGGGCCACCCAGGTCCATGCCGATGCGCGAAGCCGCCCGAGCGTGGGGCGCAGCCGGTCTCGGCGACGTCACCAGCGTGCCGTGGATGAGCTCCGCCACCAGGTTCGCCGGCACCGCCTCGAGGTCCGCGTAGGTTGCCAGCTTCTTGGCCGGGTCTGCCATGCGCAGATGATAGCTCGGCGCCGATGGCGACGACAGGGCTAGGCGGTCTACGCGGTCGCCGTGGCCTTCTGCGGCCCGCCCTTGTCGAGCGAGAGTGCGAGCGCGAGCGCCACCAGCATGCCCACCGCCGAGGTCTGGTACGGGAACGAAGGGCCCACCGCACCGTACAAGAAGCCGCCGAGGGCCGGACCGAAGGCCCGCGCCAGGCTGGCGAAGCCCTGGCTGGTGCCGAGGATCATCCCCTGCTCCGAGGCGTCGGCGCGCTTGGAGATGTAGGCCGAGACGCTGGGCTGTGAAAGGCCGTTGCCGAGCGCGAGCACCGCGCCGGCCGCGTAGAGCGCCCATACCCCGAAGCGCGGCGCGACGGAGAGCAGACCGAAGGCGAGGGCCTGGAACAAGAGCCCCGCGCGGATCATCTTCGCCTCGGGTACCTTGCCGGAGAGCCGCCGCACCAGGCCGCCTTGCACCGCCAGCGAGCACACCCCGATGAACCCGAAGATGATGCCGGTTTGCCGCGCGGTGAGCGCGAACTTGTCGGCGTTGAAGAAGCGGAAGGTCTGTTCGAGGCTGGTGAACGAGAGGATGATCACGAAGTTCACCAGCACCGCGATGCCGATGCCCGGCCGTGACAGCGTGGCACGGGTGGCGGCCCAGTCGAGCGGGCGTCCGCTGCGCGCACTGGCGCTCCGCTTCTCTTTCGGAAGTGACTCCACGAACCCGAAGAGCACCCAGACGAAGTTGATGGTCGAGAGCCCCACCGAGATGAGGCAGGGCAGCGCGCCCGCGCGCCCGGTGGGCATCCAGCTCTCCGCCAGGTAGCCGCCCAGCGCCGGCCCGATGATGAACCCGAAGCCGAAGGAGATGCCGATGAGGGCCATCCCCTTGGCGCGGTCTTCCGGCTTGGTGACGTCGGCGATGTAGGCGCTGGCGGTGCCGATGTTCGCGGTGGCCACGCCGCTGGCCAGGCGCGCAGCGAAGAGCCAGCCGATGTGGTTGCCGTACACCAGAGATCCGAACAGGGCCATGGTCCCGAGCAGCGTGGCGAACACCGACCACACCATCACCGGGCGGCGGCCGATGCGGTCCGAGAGGCGACCCCACACCGGCACGAACACGAACTGCATGAGCGAGTAGCTGGTGGCCAGCAGCGAGGCCACGAAGGTGGTGGCGCCGAAGTTCTTTCGCGCCTCTTCGCCGAGGAACGGCAGCACCATGCTGAACCCCAGGATGTCGAGGAACATCGTGAGGAACACGGCGCCCAGCGAGGGCTTCTTCGCCGAAGGGCTCATGCAGGCTCTTCGTTACCACGGGAGGCCATCGCGGCGTAGACGAAGGCCTCCCGGTTGCCCTTGGGCCCCTCGATGACGCAGTCCTGGTGCCCCTTGATGGCGAAGCCCACGGCGGCCACGTCGGCGATGGCCAGGGCGATGGCCTCGCTGCGCACGTCGTCGTCGCGCACCACCCCGCGGCTCCGCGTAGCCTCGGCCTTTCCCACCTCGAACTGCGGCTTCACCAGGGCCACCAGCTCGCCGCCGGGTTTGGTGCAGGCGGCGATGCCCTGCATGAGCTTGCCCAGGCCGATGAACGAGGCGTCGACCACCACCAGGTCCACGGCGCCGCCGATGTCGGCAGCGGTGAGGGCGCGGGCGTTGGTGCGCTCCATCGAGACCACCCGCGGGTCCACCCGGAGCTTGTGCGCCAGCTGCCCGTAGCCCACGTCGACGGCGATGACCTGCACCGCGCCCCGCTGGAGCAGGCAATCGGTGAACCCGCCGGTGGAGGCGCCCACGTCGAGGCAGCGCTTGCCGGTGACGTCGACCGCGAACCCGTCGAGTGCCCCGGCGAGCTTCACGCCGCCGCGCGAGACGTAGGCGTGGTCTTCACCGCGCACCGAGAGCGGGGCGTCCACCGCCAGCGTTTGCCCCGGTTTCTCGATGCGCACGGTATCAGTGTAGACTGCACCGGCCATGATGAGCGCCTGCGCCCGAGCCCGGGAGGGGGCCAGGTCGCGCTCCACCAGGAGCTGGTCGACGCGGCTCTTCTTGCTCACGGGATCGTCGCCTCCGGGTGCACCGCGCGCGCGATGGTGCGAAGGCCGTCGCCGAGCCGCGGGCCCGGACGCAGCACCGCTTCGTCGGTGATGGCCACCACGTGACCCTCCTTGACCGCGCGGAGATCGCGCCAGCCGGGAGAGTCGCTGCGAATGCGCTCGGTGCCCCGGGCCTCGGCCATGGAGGCGTTGAGCACCACGTCGGGGTCGAGTGCCAGCACCCGTTCGATACCGATGGTGGGGTATGCGGGGCCATCGGCCACCACGTTCACGCCGCCCGCGTGGCGCAGCATCTCGTCGGGAAAGCCGCCGGGGCCCGCCACCACCACTGGCTCGAGCCCGAACACCAGGAGCACCTTGCGCTTGGGCAGGCCCCCCACCGCCTTCTCGACCGCCTCGGTCTGCGCGTGAATCCGCCCGACCGTCTCGGTGGCCGCGCTCTCGCGATGCAGCAGCGCGCCGAGCCCGGTGAGCATCGCCTCGATCTCGGCGAACGACTCGGTGCGGGGAAAGAAGGTGGCGACGCCGTAGCCCTGGAGCTTCTGCTCCACCGCCGCTCCACCGGGGCCTCGCGCGCCCACCACCAGCGACGGCCTGAGGCCGAGGATCGCCTCGTAGTTCGGGTCCACGTAGCCGCCCACTTGCGGGAGAGACTTGGCGACCTCGGGGTAGTTGCAGAAGCGCGATCGGCCCACCATGCGATCGCCGGCGCCCAGTGCGAACACCGCCTCGGTGGTCGAAGGCGTGAGCGACACGACCCTCGGCTCCGTCGCGGCGTCTACACCGGCGGTCGGCTTCGGCTTGCTGCACGCGCCGCTCGCGACCGCGCACACGAACAGCACGACACTCGCGACTCGCGTGCTAGCGCCCGAGAAGCCCATATTTGTGGAGCTTCTCGATGAGCGCCGGCCGGGAAATTCCCAGGCGTCGGGCCGTTTCGCTCTGGTTCTCACCGGCGTTCTTGAACTCGCCGGCGATGATGGTGCGCTCGAAGCTCTCCACCCGGGCGCGGAGCGGCATGCTCGGGCCGGGGTCGGAGGGTCCGCTGCCCACGGCGCTGGTAGGCGCCCCGGGCTCGTTGAGCGATCGCCACAGCATGAGGGTCAGCGTGTCCTCGGAAGTGAGCGCCAGGAGCCGCGCCACCGTGTTCTCCAGCTCGCGCACGTTGCCGGGCCACGCGTGCTCCTTCATGGCCGCGATGAGACCGGGCTCGATCTCGATGGCGCCCATGCCGTAGCGCTCCGCATAGAGCTGCACGAACATGCGCACCAAGGGCTCGATATCTTGCTCGCGCTCGCGGAGCGGTGGGACCCGGATGGGCACCACGTTGAGGCGATAAAACAGGTCTTCGCGGAAGTTGCCGGCGCGAACCTCGGCCGAGAGATCCTTGTGGGTCGCGGCGATGAGCCGCACGTCCACGGTCTCGGTGCGACCACCCACCGGCTGCACCTCGCCCGACTGGAGCGCGCGGAGAATCTTCGCCTGAATGGGCAGCGCCAGCTCGGCGATCTCGTCGATGAACAGCGTGCCCTTGTCGGCCTGCTGGAAGTACCCGAGTCGCGCGCTCTGGGCTCCGGTGAAGGCGCCCTTCACGTGGCCGAAGAGCTCCGACTCCGCCAGCTCGCCGGGAATCGAAGCGGCGTTCACGCGAATCAGCGGGCGGCCCGAGCGCCGGGAGTGCGCGTGGATGGCGGTGGCGATGACGTCTTTGCCCGATCCGCTCTCGCCGGTGAGGAGCACCGTGACGTCCTTGGTGGCCACCCGCGCCACCATGTCGAGCACGCGACGCAGCGCCGGGCTCTCGGCCACCATCGGTCGGCCCATGGCGGCGGCGGCGCGCAGCCGGGCGTTCTCCAGCCGAAGGGAGCGGGTCTCGGCGCCGCGGCGCACCGCGTGGACGATCTCTTCCGGGTCGAAGGGCTTCGGCAGGTAGTCGTAGGCGCCGGCCTTGATGGCGGCGACGGCCACGCGCTCGGAGCCGTGCGCGGTGAGCATGATCACCGGCACGCTCGGGTCCTGGGTGCGAATCTTCTCCAGCACCGCCAGGCCATCGATGTCGGGCATCGCGAGATCGGTCACCACCACGTCGGCGCCGTGCGCGTCGAACTCGGCCAAGCCGGCCAGCCCGCTCTCTTTCACGATGACGTTGATGCCCGCGTCGCCGAGCACCGCCTCGAGGGTGAAGCGGAGCGCGGCGTCGTCGTCGATGACCAGTACGCGGGGCATGGTCTACGACGAGACGGGAACGAGAGGGCTCTTGGGGGGAGCGCTGGGGTCGAGGTGCTTGACCGGGTTGGGGAGCGACCGGACGTTGCACTTCTGCTCCAGCTCGATGGTCACGGTGGTGCCGCGCCCGCATTGGCTGTCGAAGACCAGACGTCCTCCATGCTGTTCCACGATCGCGCGGGATACTGCAACCCCGAGCCCAGAGCCACCTTTTTTCGTGGTGAAGTACGGGCGCTTGATGCGCTCGAGCACCTCGCGGGTCATGCCGGCGCCGGCGTCGGTGATGCGAATCGACACCACGCCGCAGGCGGTGCGGCCGATCTCGACGCGCACCTTGGTGCCCGGCGCCGAAGCCTGAATCGCGTTCAGCAGGAGGTTCAGCATCGCCTGCCGAAGCTTCTTCGCGTCGCCTTCGATGGTCAGGTCCGGGTTGCCAGTGACCTCGAGATCGACCCCCGCTTCCTGGGCGCGCAGCTCGAGCAGCACCTGGAGCGATCGCGCGACGTCGTGCGGCCGCATGGGCGCGATGACCAGATCGTCGAGCCCTCGCGAGAACGATACGAACCCGTCGACGATGCTCTGCAGGCGCTCCGCCTCGGCGGCGACGATGGAGAGGCGCTCGGCGATCTTCGGGTCGGTGGTGTTGCGGGCCACGTGGGTGGAGAGGCCCTTGATGGCGGCCAGCGGGTTCTTAACCTCGTGGGCCAGGCGCGCCGCGATGCCCTCGAGGGTGCGCGTGCGGTCCTCGTTGTCCTCGAACACCTCTTCGCGCCGGGCCGCCAGCTCGATGGCGACCTTCTGGTACACCTTCGAGAGCTTCACGCCCACGAAGTACACGCCCAGGCCCGTCATGAGGCAGCCCATGAAGGCCACCGAGACGTAGGCCCAGGAAGGGTGGTTGCCTTCGAAGGCGAACGGCTTCGGGAGCACCGTGACCTTGGTATGGGCCAGCGCCGCGCCGGCCACCAGCATCACGAACAGGAGCCCCAACACCCGGCGCCGGTAGGCCGCCACCGTGGGCATGGTCGAGGCCCCGAGGATGAGGGGAAAGCCGGTGATGACAAGGGGGCTCGCCAGGCCGCCGGTGTTGAGTACGCTGGCGACGAAGCAGGTGATGCCGATGAGGATGCCGATGCCGGTCTTCTTGCCGTGCGAGTGCCCCAGTCCCTCGACGGAGAGGAGACCCACCGAGGCGACCGCGATGATGGCCTGCACCACCACGTGATGCAGGTCGGCGCCGAAGACGAGCAGCGCCGTGAAGACCATCACCTGATACGGGGCGATCCAGATCAGTCGCCACTTGGCGCTGGCTCGTTCCATCTCCTCGAACGTCTTCTGGCGGAGGGCCTCGAAACGTGCGCTGGTCTGCGCATCCTGCTTGGGGGCGAACGGCATTGCTACGGAAGTATACGATGCCGAGGGCATCTCGGCCGTGTCAGAGAAGTGCGTGGGCTGAACGTGCGGTCAGTTGACGACGCGACGTCGCTGCATCGCCTTGCGTCGACCGGCGCGCAGAAGCAGGAGACCCAGCGCCGAGAGCCCCATCCACACGGCATTGGTGCCGGCACCTGCGGGGCTGGTGCTGCAGCCGCTGGTGGTCGTGGTGGTGGACGCCGGCGTGGGCTCGGCGGCGCCGCTGGAGGAGCTGGTGGGGTCCGGAGCCGCTGCCTTGAAGCAGTAGTTGGAGTCGCACGAGAAGCCGTTGGGGCAGGCCTTGGTGTCGCTGCACGCCTGGGTGCACACGAACTTGTCGTCGCCGGGCGCGAGGCAGAGCTTGGAGGTGCAGTCCTTGTTGACGGTGCACGTTTCGCCGAGCGCCTTGGGCGTGGCCGCCGGCGGCTTGGGGGGCGCAACGTAGGGAGTGTCTTCGGGGTCGGGCGCTACCGCAGTCGTCCACGCGGGCTCGGCGTACCCGCCCAGGCTGGCCGCGCGCTTGGCGGTGGCGATGATGAAATCCTTGTGCGAGTCGGTGCGCGAGTACACCACGTACTGTCCGCACACCGCGCCGTTGGTGCTCGAACCGTTGGAGAATACACGCGATGCCACGCCGAACGAGATGGGGGCGCCGGCGGTGAGGCTCTGCTGCTCGTAGGCGGTGGAGCCGGAATCGCCGGAGCACAGGCCCTCGCCGGCCATGAACTCGGTCACCGCCAGGAGGCGCACGTTGCTGCCGTCGACCACGGTGTCGCACGGGGTCTTCGACCCGTCGATGCACGTGATGGGGATGTTCTGGCGAATGCGCCGCTGCCCCGAGTCGTTGCCGCTGGTCATGGTCACGCCGTAGCCGATGCCGGCCACCGAGCCGCCGTACCGCTTGGTGTTGAAGATGGCGTGCTGAACCGAGGGCGTGATGGGCGTCGCTTCCGAGGCAGGGACGTTGGCTTGCAAGATGAGCAGCGCGACGTCGTTGCCCTGAGACTTGTTGTTGGTGGGCGTGACCACCTCGCGCACCGCGCGAAAGCTGCCACTCCCCATGTCCGGCGAGGTGGTGACCTGCAGCTCGTTGGCAGGGTAGTTGCCGGTGAACACCGAGGTGGCGTCGATGGAGCCGCCGGTGCTCACCGGGCTCACGCAGTGGCGAGCGGTGAGCACCAGGTTGGGGGCGATGAGGGCCGCCGAGCAGGTGCCGCCGCCGTTGATGCGTAGCCCCAGCGCGAACGGATGCCCGCTATCGTCGGCGCCGCCCGAGATGGCCTGCTTGGCGCTGCCGGTGGTGGGTGCGGGCGCCGAGTCTTGCGGTGAGGTGCCGCATGCCACGACGGCCAGGGCGACGGCGAGCGATAGAGAGAGGTTTCGCATGCTCTAGAGCTCACGCGCCCTTGCGGTTGCGACGGCGGCGCATGCCGAGGAGGGCGAGGCCCAGCATCGAGAGGCCGGCGCCGTGCGCGAGCCCCACGCCGCCCGCGGTGCTGCAGCCGGAGGTGGTCGTGGTGGTGGTGTCGCCGGTGCCCGCGGGGGTCGTGCCGCTCGACGAAGCCTCGGCCGGCGTGCTCTTGAAGCAGTAACCGGAGTTGCAGGAGAAACCGTCGGGGCACTTCTTGGCGGGGTCGGCGTCGTCGCACACCTGCGAGCAAACGAACTGATCGTCGCCCGGCGCCACGCACACCTTCGAGGTGCACTCGTACTTGTTGCCGCAGCTATCGCCCAGCGCCTTGTTGCTCTGGGGCTTGGTGGGGCCGGTGTAGGGCGCATCTTCCGGATCCTGCGCTTCCGGCTGGGTCCAGGCGGGCGCCGTGTAGCCGCCGAGGGTGGCCGCTCGATTGGCGGCGGCGATGATCAGATCCTTGTGGGAGTCGGTTCGCGTGTAGATGGCGATGTCGCAGGAGTTCGCGTCGCCGCGCGAGAGCACGCCCAGCGACATGGGCGTCTTCGCGTCGAAGTTGTTCTGCTCGTAGGCGCTGGAGCCGGAGTCGCCCTGACACACGCCTTGTCCGGTGAGGAACTCGGTGGCGAGGATCGCCGGAAGGCCGTCGGGCCCGGTGATGCCATCGCAGGTGACGTTGGAGCCGGTGGCGCACTTGATGTCGATCTTCTGGCGAATCCGGCGCACGCCGGAGTCGTTGCGACCGGGGCCGGTGATGCCGTAGCCGATGGCGGTGAAGAGCTTGCTGTAGCGCTTGGTGTTGTAGATGGCGTGCTGCACCACCGGCGTGATGGGCGTCGCCTCGGTGGCGGGGACGCTGCTCGCGAGGATGATGAGCGCGATGTCGTTGCCCATGGACTTCGAGTCCGTGGGCACCATGATCTCGCGGCCGGCGCGGAAGCCGCCGGAGCCCATGTTCGCCTGGGTGGTGATCTGCAGCGAATTGGCGGCGTAGTTGCCGGTGAAGCGCGACGAGTTGTCGATGGACTCGCCGGTGGAGATGGGGCTCACGCAGTGCCGCGCGGTCATGACCAGGTTGGGCGCGATGAGCGCGCCGGAGCAGGTGCCGCGTCCGCCGATGTTGATGCCGACGGCGAACGGATAGCTGCTGGTGGTGCTGCCACCCTGCACGGCCTGCTGGGTCTGGCCCGTCGCGCCGAGGTCCTTCGGCGGTTCACTGGAACAGGCAGCGGCCGCGGTGGCGAGAGCGACGAGCGGCAGGGCGACGCGGGCAAAGTTCATCGGAAGCGGGTCCTTGGTGCGGAAGGAGAGCGAGCTGCGCCTTCGACGCTGCGCCCGAAGCCTTGAGTGTAACTGCGCAACGTGACAGCGCAAACCTTGGCAACTTCGGGCCACCGGCGCAAGCGCTACCGGGCGCATTGGCGGCGCGCGCGGGCAACGCAGCGTTCGCCGAGTGGAAAGGCGCGCTGCGGCATTTTCTGCGTGTGGGGAAAGGAACGAAGCCAGGGCAGCTAGAGGAATTCGTAGGGAAGGTTCTCGAACATGCTCTCGTAGGAAGTCGCGGTTCACGCAATGCAGCGTCGTGGGCGCCCGCTTGGGCAAACTCTTTCCCAGTCACGTTTCGCCCCCATTAATCGGGCGTTAACTTGGCCCGTCCCACGCGCCTCTGGCTGAATCACGCAGTTCACGAGCGTTTTACGGTCGCCCGCCAGAAGGCGTCGGCGAGTGCAAGGAGGCGTTTCTTATGATGACAAAGGCGAAAGGGCTTTCGATTTCGGTGGCTGCGCTCATCAGCGTGCTTGCGGCTACGGCCCACGCGCAGGATGGCAACACCGGGACGGGCACGGGGGATGGCTCCGGTAGCGGCGGCACCACCACCACGACCACCACCACCGCGCCCGCAGGGAGCTCGGTCAGCGTGAAGGCGACGACCACCGTGGGCGCCAAGCCCGCGGACGACGACTCGCTCACCGATCACGAAAAGGTCGTGGGTCGCTTCGCGGTGGGCTACCTCGGCGTCACCGAGGTTCCGCTTCCCACGATTGGCACAGTGCAGCCTGTGACCGCAGGGCAGCCTGTGACGCTCCCCGGCGGCAACAACCTCGGCGCCACCGTTTCCGCGCCGGTCATCGGTGCGCGCTACTGGCTCACCCCGCGCTTCGGCATCGACGGCGGCATCGGCTTCGGCTGGTCCACCGGCTCTGATGAGCGAGTCGATGGCAACACCACCACCACCACCGATCGCTCGGGTCGCTTCGGCTTCCTCCTTCACGGCGGCGTTCCGATCGCGCTCGTCTCGGGCAAGCACTACACGTTCGAGATCATCCCCGAGTTCAACGTGGGCTTCGGCACCACGTCGGCCGCGGCCACCGTGCCGCCGGGCTCGCCCAACACCGTCTCCGCCGGCCCCAACGCCAGCGCCAGCGGCTTCCGTCTCGACATCGGCGCCCGCGCCGGCGCCGAGATTCACTTCGGGTTCATCGGCGTTCCGCAGCTCGCGCTGCAGGCCACCGTGGGCCTGAACTTCCAGACCGCCAGCGCCAGCGTGAAGCGCGAAGGCAACTCGCAGAGCACCTCGACCACCGGCCTCGGCACCACCGTGCAGGCGGATCCGTGGTCGCTGTTCACCAAGAACATCGCGGCGCTCTACTACTTCTGATCGAATTCGAGAGGGGAGGGCCACTGGAGATGCGACGTCGCATCCTCCGCTGGCTCTCCCCTTTCGTAAGCTCTCTTTCACCCTGAATTTCGAGGGATGACCATGCGAAGAATGATGATTGTCGGTGTTGGTTTGGGCCTTCTCACCCTCGCGGCGTGCAGCGCCGGCAAGGACTGGAGCGGCTACGCGGTCTCCGGCCAGGAGCCGGCGCCCACGGACAACGAGCCGGCGAACCCCTCGCCGTCGCCGTCCACGTCGGCCACCACCAAGCCCTCGGGCTCGTCTTCCTCGGGTCAGAGCAGCTCGTCGGGCTCCTCCGGCACCACCTCCAGCTCTTCCAGCAGCGGCGTGGTCCCCGATGCCGGTGGCGGCGGCACCCTCGGTACCGCGTGCACCAAGTACTTCGATTCCTGCTGCGTCGAGCTGGCCGCAGGCAACGCCACCGCGATTCAGCAGTGCGCGACGCTCAAGGCTTCGACGCTCCAGAGCATCGCTGGCGGCACCCCCGCCTCGCAGTTCGAGACGCAGTGCCAGCAAGCCATCACCAGCGCGCAGTCCGCGGGCAAGTGCAAATAGCCGCCTAGCGGCGCGTAAAGTCACGTAGCAAAGTCGACGCGGGGCGCATCTTCGATGAGCCCCGCGTTTCGATTTTCATCGACGGATGTGTGCCGTCTCGCGTCACGTGTGCCAAGTCGCGTCCCGCGGGTCAGGGTCGTGCGCGTTCGGAAACAGCATACGAGCGCGCTTTCGGCTGGTACGAGCATTGCGGAAGAGCGCCGGTATGAAAGCTCTTCTCTCGCTGTTGTTCGTCGCTCTGGTACCGGTCGTTGCGTGTGGCGGAGCCGTCGCTCCGGACAAGTCGAGTGACCCCGCCAGCGACCAGACGAACTCGGGCAACCCTTACCCTGGCGTGCATACGGAGCCCGGTCCGGAGGCCGGCGCCGGCACAGACCCGTGCGGCAGCGCGTGGTTCGATCGCCATCCAGGCGGCACCTGCTCGGCAGGCCTGGAGGGGACGGAGTGCTTTGCCAATTCCGGAACGGGCGGAGTCTGGGTCCGGTGTTGCGGCGGCGTTTGGGCGAACCCGTCGGGGAGCGGTGCAGGGGAGTGCAGTGACGCCGGAGCACTCGTCGATGCAGCGACGGACTGACGGGCGGGGGCTCAGGGCGCGAAGTCGACGCGGGGCGCATCTTCGATGAGCCCCGCGTTTTTCATGCGCGAGACCAGCTCGCGCATGAAAAACGCGGGGC
>JABFRG010000958.1 GCA_013141295.1 Polyangiaceae bacterium | reverse complement strand
GCGCAAGGGGCTGGGCGTCGCGCTCGGCAAGCCAGCCTTCGTCACCCGCATCGATGCGGCCCGGGGCGAGGTGCACCTGGGTGAGGCCTCGGGCCTCGAAGCCCGTGGCTGCACCCTCGTCGACACGCATTTCGCCGGGGGCGTCGATCTCCCGCTGCGCGCGCGCGTACGCGTTCGCTACCGTCACGAGGGGGCCATGGCCCACGTCTTCGAGGAGGCGGGCAAGGTGCGCGTCGTGTTCGACGCCCCGGTGCGCGCGCTCACGGATGGGCAGGTCGCGGTGCTTTACGATCGCGATCGGGTTCTCGGTGGAGGTACCATCGACGCCGTGATCCGCGATCCGCAGTCCACCGCGCTTCCCGCCGAAGGAACGCACGCCTCGTGAAGCGCTTCGGTGCAGTGCTGGCCTTTGCCACCGTTCTCTTCGCCGCGTGCGGCGCGCAGGACGGCACCGGCAAGACCAAGGGCACCCTCGACATCAAGGACTGCTGGACCGGCGACTTCGATCTCGCGCCCGACTACTTCGCGGCCATGCCGTACCGGAACGCGATCCAGATCCGCCTCCAGCGCGGTTCGGACTTCGAGACGTTCGCCGACGGCCTGGTGATCCTGGTGGACGACACCTCGAAGATTCGCCCGGGCCCCGGCTTTGCGGGCCGCTACGATCAAGACCTACCGGTCTCGCTGCCGCCGGGCGTGGTGCCGCCGGGAACGCCCATCAAAGCCACGCCGGATCCCGCGCCGGTGCACATGAACGTGTATCTTCAACGCACCTGCCGCACGCTCCAGGTCTCGCTCTACGCGGTCGACGGCGTGCTCCTCGAGGCCGACGAGACCTGCGGACAACGGGTCGCCACCCCGCTCGATTGTTCGAGCACCGCCGCGCCGCGCCCGGTGGGCCGCAGCACCATTCGCTTCACGCACCTGCCCAGCGGCAACATCGAGGACTCCAACGCCGCCGAGCGCCTGGTGGAGGGCTCCTTCGACATCTACCTGGCCGACCCGCGCGAGGGGTGTGGCTCGGGCCTCGGTCCGCCGCCGTGCCGAGGCCACCTGTCCGGCGAGTTTCGCTTCTACTACGACCGGACGAAGCCAGCGCAGCCGTTCCCGTGACGCGCCCACGCGTCACGCGTCACCTGCAAGCGCGCTCTCGACGTTTGCCCTCGCGTCTTCTACCGTGAAGACGTGACCGTCAACGGTGACTCGAACGTGGTGCAAGCCGCCCAGGCGTCGTGGCGCCGCGTGTACCGCGTTGCGATGGCGATCCTGCTCGCTTGCCTGACCACCCTCGTCTTCGTCGACGTCGCGCACGCGTCGGAGCCGTTGCCGCTGCGACAAGAGGCAGACGGCGCGTGGACCAAGGGCGACTTCGAGGATGCGGAGCGCCTGTACCGTATCCTCATCGAGCGCGGGGGCCTCGACGCCAAGGAGGTCGTGGTGGCCTATGTGCGGCTCGGGTCCGCCCGGGCGATCCTCGGCAAGCGCAAGGAGTCCATCGCGGCCTTCCGCGCCGCTGCGGTGCTCGACGCGAAGTTCGCGGTTCCGCCGGAAGCCGGCGAGAAGGCGGTGCAGTACGCGCAAGTGGCACGAAGTGACATGTCCAAGATCGGGCCACTGGTCTTCGAGGCGCAAGCTCCCGAGAAGGTCGATCCAGGCGCGACGTTGGCGGTGAAGACGACCGTCGACGTGCCCCACGTGCCCATGGTCGCGCGCGTGGCGGTGATCGCCCACGTGATGCCCAAAGGCTCCAAGGACGGGTCCCCGGTGGACGAGGGCAAAGCGCCGAAAGAGCTAAAGAATTCCGAGCCGCCCGGGGCATCTGGCGGCACCGAGGTGACGCTCTCGCCGATGCCCTCGGAGGGGGGCACGGTGCTCGAGCTCGAGGTGCATGCGCTCGACAAGTTCGACAACCGCTTGGCCACGGTGACGCGCACCGTCACGGTGCGATCCATCGCCGTCGCGGTGACGCCGCCGCCGCGGAAGAAGCCCGGTGTAAGTTTCTGGGCTACCCCATGGCCGTACGTGATTGGCGGAGTTGCGCTCGCCGCAGGCGGAGCTTCCGCGTATTATTTCTGGCTCAGGCCCACCGACACCGTGACCGTCGGTACCGTGGGCGTTCGCACCCGCTAAGGAGCTTCGATTTTGGCCAACCGTGATCGCGCAGAGATTCTGGACCCGCGGAACCACGGGACCTACTTTCTCGGACGGTATCGTGTCGTCGACGAGATCGGCGTCGGCGGCATGGCCAGCGTGCACCTGGCGCGAATGGACGGGCCTGGAGGGTTTCAGAAGTGGATCGCCATCAAGCGCATCCACGGCCACCTCATCGAGGACGAGTCGTTCGTCCAGATGTTCCTCGACGAGGCCCGGGTCGCGGCGCGAATTTCGCATCCCAACGTCGCCACCGTCTTCGAGCTCGGCAAGCACGACGACTCCTACTGGATCGCCATGGAGTATCTCCACGGCGAGCCGCTCCGGGAGATCATGCGGCGCACCGAGGAGCTCGGGCAGACGATGCCCCCGGAGATCGCCTGCAAGGTCATCGCCGACGCGGCGGAAGGGCTTCATGCGGCCCACGAGCTCTCGGGCAAGGCCGGCGAGAAGCTGGGCCTCGTGCACCGCGACGTGACGCCCCACAACCTCTTCGTCACCTACGACGGCGTCACCAAGGTCGTGGACTTCGGCATTGCCAAGTTCAGCTCGCGCATGTCGTCGTCCACGCGCGCCGGCACCCTCAAGGGCAAGCTCGCGTACATGTCGCCGGAGCAAGTGCACGGCGAGACCATCGACCGTCGCACCGACATCTTCGCCCTCGGCGTGGTGCTCTGGGAGCTCACCACCGGCCAGCGCCTGTTCCGCATGGACAACGATCTCGACACCCTGGCGAAGGTCCAGGAGTGCAACGTCCCGCGGCCCAGCAGCATCGTCCGCGGCTACCCCATGGACCTCGAGAAGATCGTCCTCAAGGCGCTCGTCAAGAACCGTGGCGAGCGGTATCGCACGGCCCGGGAGTTCTCTCGCGCGCTGCAGTCGTTCTTCCTCCGTCGCGGCCTGTTCATCGCCAGCGACGAGGTGTCCGCGTACATGCACGGCATCTTCCAGGAGCGCATGGGCAAGCGCGACGCGCACCTGCGTTGGGCCGCGGAGATCACCCAGAGCGAAGAAGGCCCGCCGGCGCAGAACCATCAGCTGCCCGCGGGCGGCTCCGGCATCAACTACAACCCCGAGCCGCCACCTCCGGGCGGCGTGCGACCGGCGGCGGGTGCGCCCGCTCGGAACGGCGCGCCCGGGCCCGGTCCCGGCGGCGCCGACATGGG
>JABFRG010000638.1 GCA_013141295.1 Polyangiaceae bacterium | reverse complement strand
GGCGGTTTCCGCAATCCGCGGCCGACGGAGCCAGTGGACGTGGTGGTGACGGCGGAGCCGGGGCCGGTCCGCGTGCTGGTGCGCGGGACACTCCAGTCGCTGCGCCTGGACGGCCGTCCGGTGGAGGCGAGCGCCGGGCTGGCCTTCGGCGTCGATCCCACCTCGATCGACCCGGACCGCGGTACAGACGCCGGCGACGGCCCCGCGGCGGGCATGGTTTTCGACGGTTCCGCCGAGAAAACGCGGTTCCGGGTCGAGATCGCCGGGCACGTCGACGCCTTCTGGGTGGTGCCCCGGAGCGCCGAGCTCCCGCCCCCGGCGCCAGTCCCGGTGGATGCCGGCCCACCCTGAAGGCCCCGTGGAGTCCGTAGAGACCTGCGGGCTTGTGGGAAAGGCTGCGATCCCGCTATAGAAGGCGGCGAGGGAGAGTCCTTTGGAAGACAAAGAAAAAGACGACGCTGCGAAGGCCACGGACAGCGAAGACACGAGCGCTCCGGCCGCTGCCGACGCGCCCAAAGAAGACGCCCCCGAAGTCGAGGCCAAGGACGAAGCCCCCAAGGCCGAAGCCAAGGACGAAGAAGCGCCCAAGGTCGAGGCTCGCGCCTCTGGAGCGACCGGAGAGGATGCGGACGACGAAGAAGCGCCTCCCAGCGCCGCCGCCGCCGCCAAGAAGGCCACCGTCGACGAGCTCGCGAAGCGTGTCGCAGCCCTGGGCGACGACGACGAGACCGAGCGCCGCGCCCGTGAGGAAGAGGAAAAGCTCGCCGCACGCCGGGCCGAGGCCAAGAAGGCCAAGAAGAAGGGCGGGCTCGAGAGCTCTGCCACCAAGAAGCTCTCCAAGATCGGCACCAAGTCCAAGGAGCGCAAGGCGCGCGAAGAGGAAGAGGAAGCCGAGGTCGACGTCGCCCGGGCCAAGCCCTACGCCGACCCGATCATCGAGCGCACCCGCAAGCTCTCCGAGTGGGCGCAGAAGAACCGCGCCGTGGTGGGCTACGCCGTGGCTGCCGCCGTCATCGCGGTGGTGGGCTCCTTCGTCTACCTCCACTTCCAGAAGAAGAACGAGACCGACGCTTCCACGGCGTTGGCGCACGCGGTGGCCGACGAGCAAGGGCTCATCGGCGATCCCGACAAGGACGACGACGAGGGTCCGAAGGATCCCCGCCCCATCTTCAAGACCGCCGACGCCCGCCGCGACAGCGCGCTCGCCAAGTACAAAGAGGTCGAGAGCAAGTTCGGAGGCACCGGCGCCGCCATCATGGCGCGCCTCGCGGAAGGCTCCATCCTCCTCGACAAGCACCAGCCGGACGACGCCATCAAGGCGTTCACCGAGGTCAAAGACTCGCCGCTCGCCAAGGTGGATCTCGAGATTCGCGGTCGCGCGCTCGAGGGTCTGGGCTTCGGCTACGAGCTCAAGGGCCAGACGAAGGAAGCGCTCGCTTCCTTCAAGGAGCTGGAGAACGCGGCGGACATTCGCGGCTTCAAGGAGCTCGCCATGTACCACCAGGCGCGCTGCCACATGACCCTGGGCGAAAAGGACAAGGCCAAGGAGCTCCTGATGAGCGTCCGCGAGCGCATCTCCAAGCCCGGTGACTCGCACCCGTTCGGCTACCTCGGCCCGGCGGTCGACGACCGCATTCGCGCCATCGACCCCAAGGCCATTCCGGAGCCGCAAGGCGGCGGCATGCCCGGCATGGGCGGCCCGGGCGGCGGCAAGACCTCTCCTGCCCAGATGAAGCAGATGCAGGAGATGATCCGCAAGATGCAGGAGAAGATGAAGCAGGGCGGAGGCGCCCCGGATCCCCACGGCGGCATGCCCTGAAATGCGGTCTTTTTTCGCGACTTCGAACCTTTTTCGTCGCTCCGGAGGCGCGAGCCTCCTCGGTCTGATTCTCGGGCTCGGCACCGGCTGCGGCGCCTTCGAGCTGGCCGGCGACAAGGCCGAGACCGCCAACGACCGCGTGAACCCGGAGAACCCGCTCTGGTACGAGCGGCCGGCGGCGGTGATGGGCGTCTCGTTCCACCGGGAGCTCACCATTCGCGGGCGCACCACCGGCGAGGAATACGAGCACGGTCAGGCGGAGATCGACCCGTACCAGAACCGCATCTTCGTGGGCTCGTCGGACTTCGGTCTCTACGCGCTCCGGTCCACCGATGGCAGCTCCCTCTGGCGCTACCAGACCACCGGTCCAGTGCAGTCGGAGCCGTACTACGACCGCGAGCTCGACATCGTGTACTTCGGGTCGCACGACGGCGCGCTGTACGCGGTGCGAGCCTACGACGGCTCGCTCGTGTACCGGTTCAACACCGGCGCCGAGGTCACCCGCAGGCCCGCCCACAACGGCGAGACCCTGTACGTGGCCAACGCCGCCGACCATCTCTTCGCCATCGACCGCCGCACCGGCAAGCTCCGGTGGCAGACCCACCGGCCGTCGGCACTGGGCAAAGAGGTCGCCGGTTATGCGGGCGCCAGCTACGACAACGGCATCGTCTACATGGCGTACTCCGACGGCCACGTGGCCGCCTACAACGCCGCCGACGGCACCGAGCGCTGGGCGCCGGTGGACCTCATCGCCGACGTCGACGACGGCGCCGACAGCGTGAAGTACCTCGACGTGGACACCACGCCCATCGTCGACGGTCCGCCCAACGCGCGGGTCGTCTACGTGGCGAGCTACGCGGGCGGCGTGTACGCCCTCGACGCCAAGACCGGCTCCCGGGTCTGGTGGAACGAGCGCGCCACCGGCGTCACCGAGCTCTCGCTCTTTCAGGAGCCAGCCCACAAAGCGGGCGACGGGACGGAGATCCCGGCCAAGACGCTGATCCTCGCCACGAGCTCGTCCACGGGCCTCTGGGCCCTCGATACCGCGGGAAAGATGGTCTGGCGAAACAAGGTCCCGGAAGGGGGGATCACGGCGCCGGTACCGTGCGCCGGCGCGCTCCTGGTGGGCACCAGCCGCCATGGGCTCTTCCTCATCTCGCCGCGCAACGGCCGCACCATCGACGGCCTCGACCCGGGCACTGGCTTCAGCCAGACGCCCGCTGCCTTCGGCAACAAGCTCTTCGCGCTCAGCAACGGCGGCGTGCTCCTGGGCGCCCAGGTTGCGGTCCCGAAGGCCGAGCGAAAGCCTGACGACTACGCCTGGTTCGGCCGGCAGTAAGGGAGGCTTGAGGCTCCAGGCCTCGAGCTTCCGCCGAGCCCCGAGTTGACATAAGTCGGCGCGCCCCTTGGGACAGACCGGGCTCGAAAGGCCCGGGAAGGGGCCGCCAGAGGGCTTTCAGGCTTGGGGCTCCGGGCTTTTAGGCTGCAGGCGTCAGAGGTC
>JABFRG010000933.1 GCA_013141295.1 Polyangiaceae bacterium | reverse complement strand
CAGGCAAGGGGTTCCGAAGCAACCGTCGCGCGCCGGGGCCGATGGGGGAGCATGTGGTTCTCCCGCTCCGTCTTCGCCGCTCTCTCCCTCTCCTTGGTGGTCCTCGGAAACGGCTGCGCTGGATCCGACGATCTCACGCTGGTGGTCACCGACGGGTTCACCCCGGAAGAGCGCGCGGACATCGAGAGCGTGGCGGCCGAGTGGCAGACCCACGTGGGCTCGCGCATCACGGTGCGCTTCGGCGGTGAGGCCGAAGGCCACGACTGGACCGTGCGCCTCCTGCCCAAGGGGACCGACGGCGCGCTCCCGTCGAGCCGCTTCGAGGCCTACGAGGACCCCAACAAGCCCGAGATCGGTATTTACGGGTGGAAGCTCCGCTGCAGCTTCCGCCGCACGTTCATGCACGAGGTCGGACACGCGCTGGGCCTCGAGCACACCGCCTCGGGCGTGATGCACCCCACCGACTGCCTCGACAACGTGGGTCACCTGGGGGAGCACGATCTCGCCACCTGCCGCGCCGCCGGCGTTTGCCGCTGAGGCGCGGGTCGCTTCTTGGGGTATCGTGCGCGCTCGATGCTGCTCTTCAAGAAGCCCTTTCACGCCGGCCTCAAGGACGGGACCATCACCCTCACGTACCGGCGCTGGCAGAAGCCCCACGTGCGCCCGGGCGGTCGCTACCGCTGCCACCCGATCGGCGTGCTGGAGGTGGACGAGGTGGCGCTGGTGCCGGTGAAGTCCATCACCGCCGCCGACGCCGGGCGTGCCGGGTTCGCGTCCCGCGAGGCGCTGGTCACCTATCTGGGAGAGCTCGGGCCGCTGACACCGAGCACGCCCGTCTATCGCGTGGCGCTGCACTACGGGGGCGACGGCGATCGGGTGGAGATCGCGCTGGAGACCGAGCTCGGCGACGACGACGTGGCGGAGATCACCGGGAAGCTCGCGCGCATGGACAAGACCACGCCGTGGACGAAGGCCACGCTGCGCCTCATCGACGAAGCGCCGCGCACCGCGGCCTCCAAGCTCGCCGCCAAGGTGGGCCGCGAGACCTTGCCGTTCAAGGCCGACGTCGTGAAGCTGAAGAAGCTGGGCCTCACCCAGAGCTTCGAGGTGGGCTACGAGATCTCCCCCCGGGGCCGGGCCTACCTCGCGAAGATCGCCCCGAAGCCGCGGAAGAAGCGCTAGCGACGACGGGCTGCGCGCTGGGCGAGCTGGCACTCGATCCAGTCGCCCAGGCTGGCGTTTCCCCACCTGCAAATGCGTCGTCTCCGGGGCAGGCAGAGATCCTCGTCGGGGCTCGCCGGTGCCCGCGCACCGTAGAGGGCGAGGAGCTTCTGCGCGGCGCCTTGGCGCTCCGGCTTGTGGGCGGCGCGCCGCTTCTTCCGCCACTTTCCGTGGCGCATGGCGTGGTGGTACTCGCCGAAGCCGCGCCGCTGCCGCGCGCGGTCGCGTGCCTTCTCGAGGGCCGGGCAGCGCCGCTTCACCGCGCACCCTCTTCCGTTCGCCGCAGCGCTCGGGCTCGCTGTCGCCGTGCGCGCGCGTTGTCTGCGGCCTCGTAGATGGCGCGCTTTTCCCCATCGTCGGCGACGAGCCCACGCGGCCGCACCTCGGCTCGCGCTACCTCTGCGCTCGCGCACATGTCGTCGAAGGCGTCGAGCACCTGCACCTCTCCATCGGGTGCGCGCGACCAGGTTCCGCGGTGCGCAAGGTAGTGGTAGCCACTTCCGTTGTAGGTCCCCATGCACTGGAGCGCGAGCGCCTCCGCTCGCAGGATGTCCGGCGGTGCGGTGTAGCAGCGGAAGCCACCGCGCTCGCTCATCCGCTCGCGTCCCCGTTGCGGATCGAGCCGCCGCAACGCGCGCCAGTCTTGGGTCCGTGCACGCTCCGCGAGATCGGAGCAGGTGAGACGCACGGTCCCGTCGGAGGCCTTCGGCATGCGCGCCCGCACCTGTCGCAGCGTCGCGTCGTCCACATGCGTGAGCGCCTCCGGCACGATCGCGATGGGCAGCGCGGGGTCCGCTTCGAAGGGCGTCGGCACCAGATGCTCGCCGTCGATGACGAAGAGCGTGTGCGGCACCCGCTGGTACGAGAGGGCCCAGAAGAGCTGGGCCAGGAGCCGCACCCCGGCGGGACCCGTGAGAATGTGGTGCGTGTCGTGAAAGTAGTTGCTGCTGAAGCGGACGCGCGTCGCGGCGCGCAGCGTCAGCACCTGGAACGCACGCGGTCCCACCCGCACCTCGCGGCGGTGGACCTTCAGAACGTCTCGGTGGGTCGATGCGGACATGGTGGGGCCCTGAATGCGAATGCCGTACCGTCGAAAATGACCGGATGCGGCGCATCATTGGTTCTTCAGAGACCATCCGCGGTGGAACGCTCGATGGTCATTTATGAACCATCCGTGGTACCGTCGCCGCATGCCCCGCATGCTGCTCACGTGGTCCGACCGCGGCGTCGAAGGTCCGGCTCCGGCGCACCATGCGAAGCGCGCCCCGACCGATCGTGGGCCGGTCATGCGGCTCGTGGAGGAGAGCGCGCAACACTACGATCGGGCGCTGGTGCTCACGGTGCCGCAAGGCCAAGCCGGCGCCGAGCGCCTCGCGTCGGAGCTCCGAGAGCGGGTGGCCGACGTGGAGGTTCGTCCGGTGTCGATCGACGATCCTTCCGACTATCGAAAGCTCTTCACGGAGCTGGGGCCCCTCGCCGCGGAGCTCGCGCAGCGAGAGATCGACATCGACGTGCTGGTCTCCGCCGGGACCCCGCAGGCGCAGACCATCTGGGTGGTGCTGACGCAATCGTCGATGCTGCCCGCGCGCCTCTTGCAGGTGATCCCACCGGCTTTCGTACCGGTGCCGCACCCCAAGGCGGTGCGGGAGGTGCGGCTGGACATCGAGGGCTTTCCGCAGATTCGCAGCCTCCGGGCCGAGGTCTCGCGGCTTCGAGCGGAGCTGCGCAGTCGGACCTCGCGCATCGTCGCCGAGAGCGCCCCCATGCGCGTGTTGCTCGACCGCCTGGCGCGGGTGGCGCCCAGCGATCTGCCGGTGGTGATCCTCGGCGAGACCGGCTCCGGCAAGGAGCTCCTGGCCCGGGCGCTGCACGACGGAAGCCCGCGCGCGAGCCGGCCCTTCGTGGCCGAGAACTGCGGGGCGCTGTCCGAGAGCGTCCTGGCGAGCGAGCTCTTCGGGCACGAAGCCGGGGCCTTCACCGGCGCCTCGGCGCGGCATCGCGGTCTCTTCGAACAGGCGCACGGGGGGACGCTGTTTCTCGACGAGGTGGGCGAGCTCCCGCCGGGGGTGCAGGCGATGCTCCTGCGGGTGCTGCAGGAG
>JABFRG010000023.1 GCA_013141295.1 Polyangiaceae bacterium | reverse complement strand
GAGGCTCGCGCGACCTGGGCCTCGATGGCGTGGACCTCGACGACGAGGAGCGGGGGCGGGCGGTCTCCAGCTGGCGCGGGCGGATGGTCAGCGAGTACGTGTCGGCCCGGGTCTTCGCGGCGCTGGTGCCGCAAGCCATGCGAGCGTCGTTGCCGCACCGGAGCGTACGAGACCTCACGCGCATGGCGACCGAAGAGGTCTCCCACGCGGAGCTCTGCGCCGAGGTCCTGGTGAATCTCGGCGCCGAACCGCTCGCGCCCATGCCCACCGATCTCGCCGACGTGCCGGCCCACCACGACGCCGACCCGCTGGAAGCGCTCTTGCGCAACGTCATCGCCGTCGGCTGTTGCAGCGAGACGGGGGCGGTGGCGCTGGTGGGCTCCGAGCGCGAGCTCGCGGCGACGCCGGCCCTGGCGAACCTTCTCCGGATCATCCTTCGCGACGAGGTGGGCCACGCGCGGTTCGGGTGGCGGCTACTCGAGCAGACCGCAGACACTCTGAGCGCGGCCCAGCGCCGGCGCCTCAGCTTTCACCTGGTGACCATCTTTCGTCACCAGCTGGCGACCTACACGCCGCTCCGCGACCTTCCCGCGGCCAGCGACCAAGCCTCCTCGGTGGGCGTCATGGACGGGCCCCGGAGCTTCCGTCTGGTGGCCGAGACCCTGGCCAACGTCACCGTACCCGGGCTCGCGCGTCACGGGCTCGAAGCGGAATCGCGCGCTGCGCGAAGCAACCTCTTCCCTCGCTCCGGAGGCACGAGCCTCACGCGCCGGCTGACGCCCCGGCAACCTCCGCACACCAGGCATCGATGAGCGCGCGCGCGATGCTCAGGCGGGGAGGAACGGTGGGAAGCGCGCTCGGCAAGAACCACTGGGCCTCGGCGATCTCCGCGAGATCGGGCCGGAGCTCGCCGCTCACGTACTGCGCCGTGAAGCCCACCATGAGCGAGTGCGGAAAGGGCCACGGCTGGCTCCCGAAGTAGCGCAGTCGGTCCACCTCGATGCCCACCTCCTCGCGCACTTCCCGATGCAACGTCTCCTCGAGCGACTCTCCGGCTTCCACGAACCCGGCCAGGGTGCTGAAGAAGGGAACCGGAAAGCGTGAGGAGCGCGCGAGGAGAGCCTCGTCGCCGCGACGCACCAGCACGATGATGGCCGGCGAGACG
The DNA here is from genome assembly GCA_013141295.1 of Polyangiaceae bacterium. GTDB lineage: Bacteria > Myxococcota_A > Polyangia > Polyangiales > Polyangiaceae > JABFRG01. The sequence continues at coordinate 2,156 of JABFRG010000023.1, read as the reverse complement.
CGCGGGTACATCGCCAGCGCGCACCGCGGACAGCGGAGGCAACGCTCCTTGGGGTCGCGCTCGGTGGGCGTGGCGCAGCGCCCGCAGAATCGATGGGTCTCCGCCCAGCCGGCGATCTGCAGCGCACGCCCCGCCACCGCGAAGGTCGCCTCGTCGAAGCGGCCGAAGAGGCCCCGGAGACCGAGGGTGACGAAGGGCTGTGCGGGCTCGACGTCGAGCGGCAGCGCGAAGCAATCCACCTCGTCGTGGCGACCGAGGTAGTGCGCCGAGGCGAGGTCGAGCTCGAGTGTGGTCAGGTCCGATTCCGACGGGAAGTCGGCGACGCCGTCCACCTCTCGGAGGACCAAGCCCTTGGTGTGCACCACGAAGAAACGAACGCGAGAAGACAGCGGAGAGGGCGCCGCAACGCCGGGAGTGAACGACACGCCGTCTGAGATAGGGGTCGACGGCGGGAATCGCAAGAGCGTGTGGAGGGCACCCCGTCGCACATTTCGCTCCGGCCCAGGAGTTCAGTGGCGCGGAACGGAGGCAATTGCGTGCAGTCGCCCTCAATCGAAGCGACCGCGCGCGAAGGGGGATTGTGCGCAGGCGATTGTGTACCCTACCTGCATGCACGGACCGTCGGCTTCGGAAATCGAGCTCTCGCCCGACGACCTCGAAGAGGTGGTGGCGGCGGACGAGCCCGCCTCGTTTCTCCAGGCAGCAGCGCAGGCACGCTCGGCGACGACACTCACCGGCACGCATCGCGTGGTGGTGCCTCCGGCGGAGCGCGCCTCCGTGCGGCTGCCGGCGCCGACCTCGCTCCTCCCGGACGGCGTGAAGTGGGCGGCGCGCGACGGCGAAGGCCCGCTGGTGTCGCTCCTCCGGGCCCGGGCCATCACCGCCGATCTCCGCGAGGACGTGGTGTCGCGACTGCGCGCCCTGCTCGAGCTGGCCTACGGTCATCTCGACGAAGGTCGGCCGGCGGACGCATTTCGCGAGGCGCAGAACGCCGCGCGCACCACCGCGCACGGCCCCGCGGCCCACGCGCTCCTCCGGATGCTCGAGGGCAAGCGCGACCGCAAGGACGAGCAGCTCGCCCATGTGGAGCACCTGGTGGCCCACGGCGCCCCTCACCTCCGCGCCGATTTCCTGGCGGAGAAGGGCCGCATCCTCGAGGCCAAGAACGGCGCGAACGCCGCGTCGGCGCAGGCCTTCGGCGAGGCTCTGGAGCTCGACGCCGAGCACGCCGGCGCGCTCTACGGACGCGAGGCGTCGCTCTTCGCGAACGGCCAGTGGGCCGAGCTCGAGGCGCACCTCGGCAAGCTCGCAGAGCTGGCTTCACCACAGGCCGCAGCGTGGCTCCACGTGGAGCGCGCGGTGCTGCTCGACCGCCGCATGGGCAAGGCCGACGAGGCGCGCGCCGCCATGGACCAGGCACTGGCGCTGGACCCCGGCACCGGCCCGGTGCGCAGCGCCGCCATCGATCACGCGTTCCGGCATCGCGACGACGCGCGGGTGGCCCTGCTCTTGGAGCGCGAGGCCGACCTCGAGAGCGATCCCGTACGCGCCGCGCGCCTGGAGCTCGACGCGGCGCTCTCGTGGATGCACGCCAAGGATTCCGCACGCGCCGAGCACCTGCTCTCTCGTGCCCACGCGCGAGCTCCCAGCAGCGCGGTGGTCGATGCGCGGGTGGCGGCGGAGCTGGTGCGCGTGCTCTCTGCAGCGGGCAAGCACAAGGAAGCCCTCCGCGTGCGCAAGTCCGTCCTCGCCCACGCGGCGAGCGACGGCGCCGAGCTCTTCGCCCTGCGCGCACTGGCCAGCACCGCCGAGCTGGCGGGCCAGCCCGACGAGGCGCTGGCGGCGCTCGAGCGAGCGCGGGTGCTCGAAGGCGAAGACTCCACCCTGCTCGCGGACCTCGATCGTCTGCTTCTGACCTCGGGCCAGCATCAGGCGCGCTCCGCCATGTGGCTGCGGGAGTCGGCGCGGGTCGAAGGTGACGGGCGAAAAGCACGGGCACTCCTGGTAGCCGCAGAGGCGGCTGCAGCCGCGGGAAAGCCGGGGGACGCCGCGAAACACTTGCATTCTGCATGGGTCATCCAACCGGGTGGGCCGGGCATCTTCGACGCGATGGCCGAGCGCCTCGCCGGCAGCAAGGACTCACCGGCCGCCAAGGC
>JABFRG010000313.1 GCA_013141295.1 Polyangiaceae bacterium | reverse complement strand
GCGCGATGGCGTGCGCTGCGGGCGGATGAACCGACGCCTCGTGGGGGGCATCGTCAGCGGACGCGGCGCCGGCTGCGCCGAAACCTTGGGCGGCGAGGCTCGGGCCTCCGAAGCGACGGGAGTATTGCGGCGCGGAGGCACGCGCGACTTCGGGGGCGGCCGCTTCGAGGTGCGGCGAGAGATGGGCGGCGGCGCTTCCACCGCCGCGGGCGCCGAGGGCGGCAGCGTGCGATCGTAGGCTTCGCGCCGCACACGGTCCGTCAGCACGTCGTGTGCCTCGGTGATGCGATGGAACACGCGCTCGAGCGGGACGCGGGCGTGCCCGAGCTTCTTCTTGAAGTAGCGATCCGGGTGAAACTGCGCGGCCAATGCGAAGTACGCGCGCTTGACGGCCTTGCGCTCGACCGTGCGCTCGAGCCCGAGGAGCGCGTAGTGATCGTGCGTGTCGAGCTTGCCCGCGAATGCGACGATGTTGGCGTAGGCATCCTGGCCCAGCTCGCACACGTCGTCCGCCGCCTTGGTCTTGGGCGCCGCAGGGGCCCGCGTCGAGCGTCGCGTGCTCCGCACGGCACCGTCGTCCGCCTTTGCGGCGACGTGCGATGTTCCGGTGGGCTTCTGCGCGCGAATCGCCGATCGCGATCCGGACGAAGTGGTTCGCGAGGGGGCCCGTGCACGCGGCGCCTCGCTGGGCGCGAACGCTTCGACCCGCGGGTCGCTCCGGCGCTGATGCCCCGGCGGCATCTCGCTCTCCGCCCGGGGATCTTTCCGCGGCGGTCGGGTCGCCGGTGGCGCCTTGGTCTTGCGTCGCGGGGGCGATTTCGTCTTTCTTCCGCGCCCATCGAGCTCCGCTGCGCCCAGCTCCACCAGCCGCTCCGCGAGGCGCGTCGCGGCCTCCACCTCGAGCCCCGCTACATCGGCGATCTCCTCGAGCGTGGCACGGCCGTCCACCTGCGAGAGCACGAACGCCTCCAGCGCGCTCAGCGGCAAGCGCCGCAAGTCACATTCGGAGGCACGCAGTATCGTCTTGCCGTCCATGGACGCTCCGATCCACTGAATCGCAGACGTCGTCGCCCCGCAAGGGCCTTCGACGACGCAGTGCGTTCACGCGCTTTCGGTATTTCAAGGACGGGGCGTCGCGTGCATCGACTGGAGCAAGCCGCCGAACAGGTGCTGGGTGTGGTCGTCGAACGGGGCGATCCATGGCTCGACCGGCCCCACCGCTCGCGGATCGTCGTCCTTCAGGCCACGTTCGCCGTAGTGCTTGGCCACGAGGTGCAGGTCGTCGATGGTGCCGCCGTGGCCCCAGGGACCGGTGTCGGCGACGCCGCGGAGCACCGGCGTCTTGAACTTGCCGCGAAGGGAGGCGATGGCGTCGGGTGTGAAGCGCGCGTAGTTGGCGCTCCCAGGCGCGTCGCTGTAGGACCCGCCGGCGCGAAACTCGCTGGCCAGGAGCTTGGGAATGCCGGCCGATGCGCCCTCGTCGGCGACGCCGTCGAGGCGCCCGGTGGGGAAGCGGATGTCGTGGAAGGCGTTGTCGCTGAGCATCGGGCCCCAGTGGCACTGCGCGCAGCCCACCACGAAGAACGCCTTCAGCGCTTCCTTCTCCGACTCGGCCAGAGCCGTGAAGTCGCCGGCCACGTACTGGTCGAGGCGGCTCGGCTCGGCGGTGAGCGTGCGCTCGAAGGCAGCGATGGCCTTGCCCGCGTTGACGAAGACGCGGGTCACGGCGTCCTTGTCGGCTGCGCTCATGGCGTCGTAGGCGGCGTCGCCCGGCTTGCCCGCCAAGGGAAAGCGCGCGGTGTCGGAGAGTGCGGGAAGCGTGTATTTTGCACCGAACACCGCGGCATAGTCGGCGGCGTAGGCGTCGGCAATGCGGTGCGCTACGCGCAAGCGGCTGGAGGCGAACTCGAGGGAGTTCTCCATGGGCCCCACCGCCTGCATCCACAGGCTGTCGGCGCGGCCGTCCCAGAACTGGAAGGTCGAGTGCGCCGCAAAGAGCGCCGACGGTGCGTTGCGATCGCCTTTGCCGGTGCCCACCGAGGTGGAGAGGCCGTCCTGGAACGCGCGCCCGGGATCGTGGCAGGTGGCGCAGGAGACGTTGCCGGGGCCGAGAGCGTCACGTCGGAGAAGAGCTTCTTGCCGAACGCGGCGGCCGCGGGATCGTCGGCGTACGCGTTGGTGGGGTCCTTGGGCAGCTTCGCCGCCTGCATCGACATGGCCTGCGCCATCTCCCACTCGTTCCGCTGGAAGTAGCCGTCCACCGGCGCCGGACGCTTGTCCTCCGGGCGCTTCTGCTTGTCGAGGATGGCGAGCTCGGTCTTCAAGCGGAAGATCACGTCGTCCGGTGGCGGATTCGACTGGTAGCTCAGCACGCGCATGGTGCGGCGGTCGATGTAGACGAGGATCGGAAGCGGAAGCGGGATCTTGGGGTCGAGGCCGCCGAAGCGATGGAGCGGATCGAGGAGGACCACCGGGTTCGGCGCGCCCACGATCTTGCTGCGGAACGGGCCGATGTCGGCGGCCGTGGCGGGAAGGTTGATGTCCGACCGCACCAGTAGATCGACCAGCGCGACCCGCGGCTCGGCGGTGATCTCGGCCGAGTGGGCGGCGCTCCACAAGCACGGGCCGCAGAACCCGGCGGTGACGCGGAGGACGAGGAGGCTCGCCTGCGCCGCGCAGGGATCGTAGTAGCTGTGGAGCGCGACCTTGCCGCTCTCGCCCTCGAACTCCAGGTCCGGCAGGGTACCGAGGATCTCCACCGCTTGCGCGCCCTTGGGGTAGGCGCCGTCGGGCCCCGCGCGGAACGCCGTACAAAGGGCGCTCACCGGCGCGTCGGCCGGGGCGTCGGCTGCTCCCGCATCGGCGGTGGCCGCACCCGGGCCCGCGCTGCTGCAATGCGCGAGCGCCAGGAGCGCGGCGCCGGCCAGCGCAAGAGGCAGCGCACGGCTCACGTATCGTGCGAATCTCCTGGTGCCCATCGGAGGAAACGATAGCACCGCGACCCTTCGCCGTTCACCCCCGGAGGTAGAAAACCGCAGCGAGGATGGCGAGGATCACCACGGCGCCAATGACCAGCCAGCGGGTCTGCTGCTGAAGCATCGGCGCGGCCTTCTTTTCGGCGGCTTCTTCGACGGTATCGCTCACCCGCACCGGCGCGAGCCCCACCGCCGGGCGCTTCGGTTGAGCTTCCGCTTCCGCCGCGGCCTGGGCCTTCTTGGCCTTCTTTTCCGCCTTCTTCGGGGGAAGAACCGGCTCGGGCTTGGCCTCCGGGCGCTCCTGCTTCTTCTTCTGGCGCGCTTCGGCGGCAGCCCGCTTGTCGGC
>JABFRG010001035.1 GCA_013141295.1 Polyangiaceae bacterium | reverse complement strand
ATCGAGGTTCTTGCGATCTGGAGAGCCGCCCGGGCTCGGAGTCCGAGACTGTAGTCGCACGCCGTGGTGGGGCGTTCTTGTACCCATCGTTTGAGCACAAACTATCTACTGCTGGCCTGTAGGGAAGTCGGGGTGTAGAACCTAGGCCATGCACAAGAACACGCTTTTGGCCCTGCTCCTCCCCGCGGTTTCGGTGCTCGTCGCGTGCGGCGGCAGCCCGCCCCCTCCGGCGAAGAACGCGGAGACGGCCCCCACCAACACGTCCGCGAAGACCGAGGACCCGAAGGCCGTGGAAGCCGCCGTGCAGGCCTCGCCCACCGCCAGCGCCGTGAACATCGACCCGGCCATCACCAAGGCCTGTGGTCTCGGCGCCGCGGAGACGTACTTCGCCTTCGACTCGGCGCGCCCGCGCCCGGAGGACGGCAAGATCCTCGAGAAGGTCGCCACCTGTTTCGCCAGCGGTCCGCTCAAGGGGCGCACCCTCAAGCTGGTGGGGCACAGCGATCCCCGCGGCACCGACGAGTACAACATGACCCTCGGTCTGGCCCGCGCCGACTCCGTGGGCAACTACGTGAAGACCCACGGCCTGCCCGAGAAGCAGGTGCAGACCTCGTCGCGCGGCAAGCTCGACGCCTCCGGCACCGACGAGCCCAGCTGGGCCAAGGATCGCCGCGTCGACCTCGCCCTGGAATGATGCGCATGGAGACGCCCGCCCCGACCATAACCCTCGACCCGCTCGCGCTGCTCACCAGCGCGACGCTCCCGGTGAAAATCACCGTGGGCATCTTGGTGCTCGCCTCCACCTTCGTGTGGGCGGTCGCCGCGCTCAAGAGCTTGCAGCTTCGTAGCCTTCGGGCCCGCGAAGCGGAGTTCGAAGCGGAAGCGGCTCGGGCCGAGAGCGCCCTCGAGCTCCACAACGCGTCCCGTCGCCATCCTTCGGCGGCGGGCGCGCGGGTGGTGACGGCGCTCGCCACCCGTCCACCGGGCTCCTCCGCCGAGCGGCTCGGTGCCGTGGCGGAGCGGGCCATCGTGGCCGAGCGTCAGCGCGCCAGTGCGCTGGTGACGCCGCTCGGGACCATCGCGTCGGTCTCGCCGTTCGTGGGCCTCTTCGGCACCGTGTACGGCATCATGGATGCGTTCGTGCGCATCGGCGCCGAGAAGAGCGCGTCGCTCCCGGTGGTCGCCCCGGCCATCGGCGAAGCGCTGCTCACCACCGCCATCGGCCTCGCCTGCGCCATCCCCGCGGTGGTCATCTACAACGCCATCGACAAGCGCATCGGCGACTACCTCGAGGAGCTCGAAGCGAGCGCCGGCGAGTGGGTATCGCTCTTCGGCGCCGCACATGCGCAGAACGCGCAAGGCCATCCGGCTCAGCGGCAAGATACGGCGTTCCCGCTGGTCTCCCCGAGCGCTGCGCGCCACCCCGCGGTGCGCTGAGCCATGGCGGGCGCCATCAAGCGAGGTGGGCGTAGTCGCCGCGGCATGGTGGAGATCAACATGACGCCGCTGGTCGACGTCATGCTGGTGCTCCTGGTGGTGTTCATGGTGGCGGCGCCGCTGCTCGCCACCGGCGTACCGCTGCAGCTGCCGCAGTCGCGTGCCGCGGCCACGCCCATCGACAACAAGCCGCTCGTGCTCAGCATCACCGTCGAGGGCAAGGTGTTCCTCGGCGAGACCGACGTCACCGCCGATCTCCGCAAGGGCCTCGCCGCCGAGCCCCGCATCGCCCAGGGCTTGCCGCTCTACGTGCGGGCCGATCGCGACGCCCGCTACGGCCTGGTGGCGCGGGCCATCGCCGAGGTGCGCGGCGCCGGGGTCACCGCCGTCACGCTGCTGGTGGAGCCGGAGGCCGGCAAGCCGTGAACTTCGAGGGCCGCGACATCGTCATCGCCGTCGCCTTCGCCGTCTCCTTCGAGGCGGCGGTGGCCGTGGGCGTGTGGTCGAAGGCCCACGAATCCGCGCGCCCGGTGCTGCAGGTCGAAGCGGAGATCGCCATTCCCGTGGCCATCGCGCCGGTGGCTCGCGGAGCTGGCATCGGCGCCGTGGTGCCCCGCCCGGCGTCACGTCCAGCCTCGCCGGATCGTCCGCCGCCGGAACGCAATCCCGACCCCAACGCGCCGCCCTCACCCTCGAGCGTGCCCACCTCGGCGCCCAGCTCCTCGGTTGCGCCGCAGCCCGATGCCGGTCCGCCCGATCCCGCGGCCACCGGTACCGCGGCAGGGCCCGTGGCCACGGGACCGGTGGGGCCCGCCACCACGGCCACCGGCGCCAGCACCGGCGGCGACGGCGATCCGCTCGCGGCGCAGCAGGCCGGCATGTACCGCGGTCAGCTCGACGGCTGGTTCTCCTCGCGATTTCTCATCCGCGGTAAGGTTCCCTTCGAGCAGCTGCAGCACCTGCGCGCCACGGTGGTGGTCGACGTCGACCCTTCGTCCCGTACCGTCACCGGCTTTCGCATCGTGAAGCCCAGCGGCGATCCGGTGTTCGACGCCGAGCTCAACCGATCGCTCTCCGGCATCCAGGGCAGCGGCGCGTCGTTGCCTTCGCCCCCGGACGGCCGGCCCGAGCTGCTCGGCTCCCACGTCACGCTCTCGTTCAGTTGCACCTCCCGCGCGCGGTGTGAATAGTAGGCATATATCCATGGCATCGCTTCGCTGGCTTCCGGTTTCGCTCCTGGTCTTGCTGCCGTTTTCGGCCTCTGCCGCCGACCCGCCGCCGCTCCCGGAGACGCCGCTCGGCACCGTCGACGTGACCGGCTCCGGCGGGGGCATCGTGCTCCAGCACCTGGCCGTGGTGGTGCGTCCTTCGCATCGCGAGGGCGACACCGCGCTCCAGCGCATCGCCCGCAACGACATGCAGCTCTCCGGGCAGTTCGAGGTGTACGCCGAGGGCAAGTCGCCGGTGGAGCTGGCCGAGAAGGAGGGCGAGGTCGATCTCGCGCCCTTCGCCGCGCTGGGCGCCGACATCGTGGTGCGGGTCGGCAGCGAAGACACCGGCAACGTCAGCGAGCTCAGCGGGCAGATCTTCTTCCCCAAGAGCGGCAAGAAGGAGCCGGCGTTCACGCGCTCCATCCTGGGCCCCAAGGGCGCATCGCGGCTCGCGGCGCACCGCCTCACCGACGCGGTCCTCGGCGCGCTCACCGGCCATGCCGGCGCCTTCGCCAGCCAGCTCACCTTCGTGGCGCGGTCCGGCACCGGGCAGCAGGTGTTCGTGGCCGATGCCGATGGCTTCGCGCCGCACACCTATGGCCCCAGCGGCCAGGTGGCCCTCTCGCCGGATTTCGGGCCCGGTGGTTCCGTGTATTATGCATTGAGCAAGGACCGCAGCCCGTTCCGGTTCACCGAAGGCGAGAGCGCCCAGCCGGTGGCCTGGCCCATCGTGAAGGGCAACGTGCTGGGCCTGGCCTTCGCGCCGGATCGCCAGACGCTGGCGCTCACGGTGTCGAACGGCATCGCCAGCGAGATCCTGCTGCGGGCGCCCGACGGCGGCACCCGCTCGCTCCCCAGCCCGCCCAACGCGCATCATCCGGCCTTCGGTCCGCAGAACAAGCTGGCCTGGGTGGCCGGCGATCCGCCGCGGGTATTGGTGGAAGGTACACCCATCTCGCCGGCCGGCATTCCCGCCTCGTCGCCCACCTTCTGCGATTCGCCGCAGGGGCTCCTGGTGGTGTTCTCGCTCGCCAGCGGGAAAGACAGCGCCATCTACACCACCGACACCAAGGGCAACGGCCTCCGCCGCCTCACCAGCACCGGCCGCGACGACTCACCGGCCTGCAGCGCCGATGGGCGACTGGTGGCGTACTTCTCCCGGCGCGCGCAGAACCCCGGCCTCTACGTCATGCCCATTCTGCTGCCGGGCCGCACCCAGCGCATCTTGCCCGACGTGGGTTCGGGGCTCCGCTGGGGTCGTCCGGAAAAAGGCGCCGACGGCAAGTAGCTGCGCGATGCGTCGGTCGAGCCGCCCGCTGCTGATGATCGCGGGACTTCTCTCGCTGCAGTGCCGAGCGCGGCGTATCGACGTGGTGCCCGATGCCGCTCCGCCCGCGCCTGCACCCGCGGCCACCCTGCATTGGCTGGAAGCGAAGGACGCCGTGCGGGCTCCGGAGCTCCTCGCCGGCATCGCTCCGGACGACGGTGCGGCCGCCGAGGTTCGCGTAGACCAAGGCGTGCTCGGCCTCCGCACCAAGGGCAAGACCCTGTGGCTCACCGAGAACGAGCACGAAGGTCCGTTCCAGGAGCTCGCGATCTTCTCCGCCACCACCTACGCCGATACCGCGAAGTACCGATTCCTGTATGTCGACGGCGAGCACCCGTTCGTCGACATCCTCGACCGCAACGGCAAGCGCGCTGCCCGGTACCCGATCGACGCGGGCCTCCGCATCGATCGCGTCGTCGCCCACGGAACGCAGGCGATCCTCGGCCCCAGCGCGATGGGCGGCGCCGTGGGCGGGCCGAGAGCGCGGAGGCCCGCGCAGAACTTCGTGTGCGATCTGTTCAAGGGTTGCTCGGAGCTCACACCGAAGGCCTATCCCATCGCCATGCACGCGGACCGCGTACTGTTCGCGCCGTCGAGCTCGTTCGAGCCGCCGTTCGTGTACGAGCTCAAGAGCGGGCACCGCACCGAGCTCGCACGGCCGTGCCAGCTGGCGATCGGGTTCGTTCCGCGCAAGGGCGCGATCCATTCGGTGTGTGTGGGCGACGAGACCCTGATGGAGCTCGACGAGGTCGGCGCGGTGGTTTCGCGCTCGCCGTTTCCGCTGGACGCGAACGCGTGGCAGGCGGGCATCGTCGGTGAGTACGTGGTCTATCTCCGGCACCCGCCCGGGGCGCTCTCGAGACAGTGGTCCATCGGCAAGCCCGACGGCACCGTGGCCGCCACCTTGTTCGATAGCGAAGCGGGCGCCATCGCGCTCTTTCCCGACGGCACCTTCGAATCGTTCGGCGACGTCGACGGGCTCTCGCGCAGGCTCACCTGCGAAACCGGCGGAACCTTGCGACCGCTCGAGACCTGTCAGCGGGCACTGCGCGTCTCGGGTCGCTTGCAGCGGCTCCTCGAATCGACGTCTAGCGATCCGTTCCCGCGTCGCGAGACGCCGTGACGCACTCTGGCTGCGGCGGGCACACGTAGGCCCGGTTGCCGCAGCTGCACAGCACGGCCGGCTCCTCCGGGCACTCGGGGTTGCGCGGTCCGGGGCACGAGCGGCCGGCGTTTTGCGGCGCGCACGGCAGCCCAGGCCCTACCTCGGCTGCGTCGCATGCGCTCGGCGGCGGGCACGAGAGCGGCGGCGCCGCGGGGCAGGTGAACGCGTCGTCGATGCAGGTGCACGTCTGCGTGATGGCCACTTGCCCCGGACAGGCCGGAAGCGCGCGCTGGCACTGCGAGCCCCCCATGCACCACGGGTTCGTGGGGCAAGGCGGAGGGACCTCGGTGGTGGTCCGCACCTCGCCCCCGCAGCCGGTCGCCGCGTGCATGGCGAGGCCCAGCGGCACTACCCATGTCGCGATCCGGGAGAGGCGCATGCGCCCAGGGTACGCAACGTCGCCCCCGCTTTCACCCCCGAAGGTGCCCCCGCGCCGACGCTACCAGGTCGCGGAACAGGGGGCGCAGGTCGGTGTCGCGGTGGGCCAGGGCCACGTACGGCGGAAGGCAACTCTGGAGCGCATCCCACTGGCGACCGCTTCCGAGCACCACCGGCGGCGGGTTCGAGAGCAACGTGAGCGCCATCGTCGCGCGCATGTCGGACGCGATGAACAGCAGGTGGAACCGATCGTTCCGCAGATCGACCAGGCTTTCGGCCAAGGCTTGTCGCCATTCCACGAGATCCGCGGCGCCCTCGAGCGCGTCGTGCCAGCGAAGTTGATCGACGTCGTCGCCCACGGCAATGACGCGAAGCTCGAGAGAAGGGGCGATGGGCCCGAGAGACGGGGTGCGATTCATCGGAGTCGCGCCACCTGCTGCGAGCGCCGTGCCGCGTCATTTCCTCGATATGTCGCGGGAATCCTGCGGTCTCGTAGGGACCCGTCGCGGCGACGCTACAGCGACTGCGGTGCGCGCGCTGCGAGTCTTCGCCGGCGCCTTGCCGGGTGCATGGCTACGCTGGTGCTTGGCCACGCGTGCGATGAGCGCGTACGGAACGGGTCGGTCGAGCGGAAAGCGCACCGTGTCCTTGCCCGAACGATAGGCCGCCACTGCAGCCTCGAAGGTCGCGGAGCCGGGGTAGACGGGGTACACGCCCACGTGCTTCTTCCAGACCGAGAAGTAGACGACGCTCTTCCCGTCCACGAGGTACGCGGGCATCTTGTAACGGATCGTCTCGCGCGCGTCGGGCAGTGCGCCACGCAACGCCGCACGCACCCGCTTTGCCACGTCCCGGACGGCTTTCGGAAGCGAACGAACGTAGGCGGCGACCGTCTCGACCGCCGCGGGAGGGGCACCGCGCATGGCCGGAGTCTAGCCCGAATTGTTCATGGGCCGAACGGGCGAATGGCGCGCGGCGCTACTGGCGGGTGAAGGTGGTGGACGAGGCGCCGTCCATGGTGAGCGTGAGCGTGTCCTTGCCGTCCTGGGTGCCGCGCGCGAACGTATAGGTCAGCGTGGCGGTGGACATGGCCGAGGCCTTGGCCGGTCCGTCGCAGTTGATGATCGTCTGCGTTCCTTGTTTTCGATAGAAGGCGAGGGTCGACCCGCTGACGGTGGTGACGCCCGAGGCGGCCACGGTGATCTTGCTGTGGCAGAGGTAGTTCGACTCGTTGATGAAGAGCTGGGTGGTGCTGCCGTCGGCGGCGAACTCGAAGGACGACCCATTGGTGAGCCCGACCTGCGCCCAACGGCCCACCAGATCTGCGGGGAAGGTGCCGTTGGCGGCGGGCGGCGTTCCCGAAGGGTCGCCCTGCACCGTGTCCGAGGACTGCGCGAGGCAAGCGCCGATGGGCTTGTCGCACTTGCTCTTGAAGCACGTGGCATCGGCGCAGCCAGAGGCTTTGGCGCACGCCACGAGATCGTTCACGAGGGCCTTGCCCTTGTCACCGCCCCTGGCCACGCAGGCATCGGCGCACACGTCGCCCTCGTCGGGGTCCGGGCACTTGGTCGCGCAGTCCAGGATCTCCGCGCAGGTGAGGGGAGCGGTTGCGGTGACGCCGCCGTCGCTGGTACCGCCGTCCCCGTCGCCGGTCCCCCGCGGATTCGCGTTCACGGTGCACCCGCTGACGATGGTCAGCGCGGAGACGAGGGTGGAGGCGGTGAAGGCGGCGGCAAGGAGGCGAGCGAGCATGGCGTGTTCCTCTCGAAGGCGCCGACGATGGCGTGACATCCAAAGGGAGCAACGCGCATGCCACGCACGAAGTGCCCAGATTTACGGCAAATCGTGGCGTCGGCGGAGAACGTGGGCAACGTCTGCGCAACGGCGGATGCCTATCGTTGCGCATGGATTGCGCAGCTGCTCTCGAGGGTGCCAAGCGCGCCGGTGCGCTAGGTGAGCGCGAGCTTCATGCCCTGGTGGCTGCGGAGGAACCCCAACCGCTCGTAGAAGGCATGGGCCCGCGTGCGCGCGTTGTTGGAGGTGAGCTGCGCGCGAAAGCACCCGGCGCTGCGCGCCCGGTCGAGGGCCTCGTGCATGAGCAGGGCGCCGACACCTTGGCTGCGGGCCTCGGGCGCGACGATGACGTTCTCGATCTGCGCGACCCGCCCGCCGCGGTAGCCGACGTGACGAATGAAGGTGAGCTGCAGCACGCCCCGCACGCGGCCTTGCTGGTCGGCCACCAGGAGCGCCTGGTTGGGATCGCGCGTCACTTCGTCGAGCGCATCGAGGTAGCAGCGGTCGACCGGAAAGGTGGCGTCCGCGTCGAGCGCGTTGCCTTCGCCGGGGATGGCGAAGAGCCGCACGATGGTCTCGAGATCGGCCGGGCGAGCTTCGCGAACGAGGGTCTGCATGCGCACAGTTTGCACCGCCAGTGGCCGCAAGATTATGAAATCGTTATCTATGCCGGCAGCGTCTTGTTGATATTGAAAGTGAAGTTCAACATGGTAGGCAGGAGGCATGAAGCCGTTCATCGGGACTCTCGCGCTTCGAGGTGCGATCGTCGCTCTCCTGTTCCTGGTCTCGCGGGCCGCCTACGCCAACCCGCGTCCGCTGCCCTTCACGTACACCTACGAGACCCTCGGCCAGGGCGACACCGAGGTGGAGCAGTACTTCGACTTCGTGCCGCTGCGCAGCGTCGACCTCACCTCCGGCGCCCAGCGCTGGTATGGCGCCACGCAGTTCCAGACGGAGGTGGAGTTCGGTCTCACCAACCGCCTGGAGCTGGCGCTCTACGCGGTGCTCGCGCCGACGCCCGGTGAGTCGCTCACGCAGACGGCATCGCTCACCGAGACCACCGGCGTGAAGCAGCGACTTCGCTACCGCATCGCGGAGCAGGGGCAGCTGCCGGTGGACATCGGGCTCTACGCCGAGGTGGTGGAGAACACGCGAGAGTTCGAACTGGAGGGGAAGCTCATTCTGGTGAAGCGCTTCGGCGATCTGCGCATCGCCGCGAACCTGTGGTTCGAGACCGAGTTCTACTTCAAGGGCGAGCGCGAGCTGGTGCTGAACCCCACGCTCGGCATCACCTACCAGGTGACCCCCGGTTTTCACCTGGGGCTCGACTCGTGGATGCGCAAGGAGATCGCGCTGAAGGAGACGGGCAAGGAGGAGGACGAGTCGTTCAATGGAAACGCCCACGTGTACGCGGGGCCGGGCCTTCTCTTCAACTTCGGGCGCGTCTGGTGGGCCAATGCGCTCTACACGCGGTTCGACGATTTCGGTCGCACCATGAAGCCAGGCGACAGCTTCGGCAACGTGTGGTTTCGTAGCATCGTGGGAGTCGAACTATGAGTCGGTCTATCTGGATTGCGCTGCTCGCCGCGAGCGTCGCCGCTGCACTGGGAATCGCCTGTACGCCGGCCAAGGACGCGTGGTCCGACGATCCGCGGCCCATCGTCACCACCTGGCGTTCCAAGTGCGCGCTCTGTCACACGCGCGTGGAGCCGGGGACGCGCACGCCGGAGAAGCTCCACGAAGCCCTCGGCCGCCACCACGTGCGCGTGCACCTCTCCGACGCCGAGTGGGTCGAGCTCGAAGCGTTCCTCGGCAACAAGGCCCCGGCTGCGCCTCCGTCCGCAAGTCCGCCTTCGCCCTGACGGGCGCGCCCCGGGCGGGAGCGCACGCTGCTCGTCCACGGTCGGTGAAAGTCGAATGATCTTCAGGGTAGTCGCGTCCGTCGCGGTGGCCTGGGGGTTGCTCCATGGGACCGCGCGCGGTGTCCGCGCACCAAGGAGCAAGGCAGATGCGTTTCGGTCGATTCTGCGTGGTGGGCGCGGTGGCAGCGGTGGGAGTCGTGGCGCTGGGAGCGGAGACCACCGCGACTGCGCAGGGACCGGCGCCGACCTTTCCCTTCGAGGCGGAGCTGGCGAAGCCGCTGGGCTTCCGTACGAAGCCCGGGCTCGACGCGCCGCACGTGCTCCCGCACCCGAACAACTACCTGCAAGCGCCGGCGCGGCTGAAGGTCCTGTCTGCGACCGGTGCCCTCTTCGCCGCAAACACTTTCTGCAACGTCGAGTACCAGGGCAAGCAGGGGTACATCCGCTGTGACGACGCCTCGGCGCTCAAGGTTCAAGCGCCCGCGCCTTCGCCGGCCGCCTCCACCCCGCCACCGCAGACGGGCCCCGTGGGAGCGGTCGAGACGCGCACCTTCACCGACGGGCAGAGCCTCTCCGGGATGCACCACGTCTTCGGCTACGCGGGCGACGATCGCATCTTCTTCCGCGGGCTGCTGCAGGTGGACGCCGACGGCTCGCCGCACACCTATCACGTGGGGATGACCTGTTCCGACGGGGAGAACGATTGGGATCACGACGTCGTCTCCTGCGGGAAGATCTGCGAGGGCGGCAAGTGCAAGAAGCACGAAGCTGCGAAGTGCGCCGCGTCTCGTGGCTTCAAGTCGGCGCCGCGCTGGGGTCAGGCGGGAACCGTCGTCCAGTGCAAGATGGACGGCGATCGCTGCGTCGACGGCGACACCAAGCAAGTGACGTGCAGCATGACGCCGCACGCGAACGACGGCCTCGACAACCTCGCGAACGGCGGGCGTCCGGGCGATCTGTACGGGATGGCGAAGCGGCACGACGGGAAGCTCTGCATCCTGAACGACGACGCCAACGGCGGTCACTACATCTCGCCCACCGCGTGGAACCGCAACCGCGCGGGCGCGATGCCGCAAGGGGTCGCGTGGAACCCGTGCGAGCCGACGAACTACGTCGACTCGGAGACCATCAAGTACGTGGCGCTCCCGGGAGGTACCGGGCAGCTCGGCGTGCACCAGGGCGACATCGTCGCGGTCGCGAACTGGGACACCAATCAGCTCGGCTACGCCATCTTCGCCGACGTCGGCGGCAAGGCGGGACCGCTGGGTGAGGGATCCATCGCGCTCGCCACGGCGCTCTCCCTCGAGGCGAACCCCAAGGGCGGCGGCAAGCCCGGTACCCACAGCTCGGCGAAGGACCGCATCACGTACCTCGTATTCCCCAAGACGCACCAGCTCGTGACCTGGCCGCTGCAGCAGAGCCAGATCGACGCGGAGGGGGCCAAGCTGATGACCGCCTGGGGCGGCGTCGCCAAGTTCCGGACGGCCGCGTCGTCGCTCCCGATGCCGCAGGACTGATCGCTCAAGCCTCGACCCAACGTCGGAAGCGCTTGCCAGCCGGGAGCATGGCGGCGCGTCCGTCGTAGGCGTTCTTCTTGATGGCGGCGGCGGCGTCGAAGCGCGCCAGGGCCTCGGCGATGGCGGCCTTGGCGGTCTTGGCGCCACGCGCCTTGGCGAGGCCGGCGAGGGCTTGCTTCGCGACGGCGGCCTCGTTGCAGATGGCGGCGGTCTCGAGGAGGCGGACCCAGTGCTCGGCGCCCAGCGCTGCCCGTTCCCCGAGCGCGCTCCCGACCCGCATCACGCAGCTCGCGACGTCCAGGAACTCGGCGCGATGCGAAGTGTCGAACACCGTGTCGAGCATGTCGGCATCGACCTTCGCGATGCTCGCCAGCGCGGAGAGCGCTGCGTCCACCTCGAGTCCCATCACCGCCTCGCGGAACGCCTCTGCAGCATCTTCGTTGGCGGTGGGCACTCGCTGGGGAAGCGCGTGCTTCTTGGTGCGCTCGCCGATGGCGAAGCCCTTGTGCGCATTCCAACCGGCGCCGGAGAAGGCGAGGAACGCCCAGTCTTCGGCGTCCCCCAGGCGATCGTACGGCTGGTCCCCGTGCCCGCAGTCAATCGGTTCGTCGCTCTTGGCCTTGGAGATGCGCTGCGCCCCGTAGAGGCACGAATGATCGCAGTTCCACTCCAGCCAACACGTGGTGCGCGCCGCAAGCAACGAGAGCAGCTCCTTGTCCATGCGTACGCTGGCGTTGGCGCTCTCGAGCACCGCGATCCACCCGCCCTCGCTGGTGGGCGAGATGGCATACCCGAGCAGCGAGTCGTGCTCACCCCAGCAGCGGTCGGCTGCGGCCCGCGACCACCGCGCCGGAAGCACCCTGGCGCCGCGACCCCGCCACAGGTCGACGATCATCTTGCGCAGCGCCGCGCGCCCGAACTCCGGAGTCTCGCGAACGTAAGCCACGACGACGTCGGTACCCATACTCGAGAACTATCACGCGCCCCAGAACGACGACACCCGCGACGCTGAGGTCACGTCAGCTGGGGAGGGGGAACTCGTAGTAGTAGAACCTGTACGTGTTGGTCATGCTCTGGATGTTCTCCGAGCCATCCATCCAAAAGATGCCCCACTCGTCCACCACAGCCCGCTGATAGCTGTCGATTGTAAACAGGTCGACGCTCGAGCCCGTACCCGGCGTGTACAGCGTCAGATGCACGCCCGCCTCGCCTTGCCTCCCAGCGCCGACCAGTACACGCTTTCCTGCCGACCATGCCGCGACGGGAGCTCCCTCGACTTCGAACTGCTCGTCGCGCCCACCTCCGCGTGGGCGCCGGAACCACCGGTACCGATCGGGCGCGGTTGGCACCCGGTCGGTGCCGTAGGCGTAGTCGTCGTCGATATCGAAGAGGCTGTGCCCCTCCCTCCATGATGCGAATTCTGAAACCGATCCGTCGCGGGCCAAACGGGTCAGCCCGGGTGACCGTATATTCTCCCAGTAGAGTCCTCCGGGCCTCGCGATGAAGTCGTCCGGCAGCGTTCTTTCCACGGCCACGACGTTGCCGCCGGGCCGAGCGGTGAAGACCTTTCGCTCTTTCTCGTCTTCCCACACCACGCGTCCATCCATGGCGCTAAACCGGACGGGGCCAGGCTGCAGATCGAACAGCTTCTCGACGGAGGAACCGAACCGACTCGCACGCACCACCGCTTGCGTGGTCGGGGTCACGTCGCCGACCCAGTACACGAAGTCGCCCCCGACGCAGGGAAACTTGCCGCCCATGTCTGCGAGCTTTCTCGCGGGACCACCGGTTCGCACCACCGAATACAGGCCGTCCTTGCGCAAAAAGTACAGGTTGTCCGGATCCATTGCTGTTCCCCGGCGGCCCCACCCAGCCATCCCCACGGTTGCGGTGAGGTCGAGCCTTTCGCCCGGATGCCCTTGAATCGTGCGCACGCGGGGAATCGGATCGTCGGAGACTTCGCCGCACGAGAGCGCGACGCCGCCGGCGGCGACACTACCGAGGAACGCTCTGCGGCCCAGCGCCGTATCGAACCCTGAGCGAAGTCGAATCACGACGCTCGCCTGTTGCAGTGAGCTCCGACAATCTTCGGCGCGACGAGCGGCATACAACCCCCTTGGACGTTCCAAGAGACTACGCCTCAGCTGTCCGCCGTCAAGTCACGGCCCCGAAACGACGACACCCGCGACGCTGGTGGGCGCCGCGGGTGCGAGGGAAGGGGGTGCCGCGCTCAGTCCTTGAGAGCTTCGGCGCCGCCCACGATTTCCATGAGCTCCTTGGTGATGCCGGCCTGACGCGCGCGGTTGTACACGAGGGTCAGGCGACCGATCATGTCCTTGGCGTTGCGGGTGGCGGCGTCCATGGCGCTCATGCGGGCGCCGAACTCGCTGGCCTGGCTCTCGAGGAGCGCGCGATAGATGGTGATGTCGATGTACATCGGCACCAGGCTATCGAGCAGCTGCTCGCGGTTCGGCTCGAACTCGAACTCGGTGCTGGAGGGCGCCGCGTTCTTCTCGGTCGACTTCTCCGGCGCGCGGAGCGGGAGCAAGGGCTCCACCGTGAGCGTCTGCGTGATGGCGCTCTTGAACTCGTTGTAGATGAGGTAGATGGCGTCGTACTCGCCCTTTTTGTAGCGGGAGACGAGCCACTCGGAGACGACCTTCACGCGGCCGAGCTCCAGGCCTTCCATCATGCGAAGGAAGTCGTGGTCGACGGTGCCCTTGCGGCGCTGCAGGTACTCGCGGGCCTTCTTGCCGATGGTGGCGAAGGTCACGGTGGCGCCGGCGGCCTCTTGCCGCTTCCACTCGCGCTCGGCCGCCTTGCTGATGGTGGCGTTGAACGCACCACAGAGGCCACGGTCGCTGGAGAGGACGACGTAGAGAACCTTCTTCTCGGGGCGACGGACCAAGAGCGGGTGGAGGGGAGTCTCCACCACGTCGATGGAGGCGTCCTTGTCCTCTTTCTCGGCCACCGCCGAGGCGGCGACCGAGGTGAGGATCTCGCTGGTCTTCACCGCGTAGGGGCGAAGTGCGACGATGCGCTGCTGCGCGCGGGTGAGGCGCGCACCGGCGACCATCTTCATGGCGCGCGTGATCTTCTGCGTCGATTTGACGCTGCTGATCCGCTTACGAATGGTCTTTAGCGAAGGCATCCGTCACTTCTTCCCTTTGCCGAAGGCCTTTCCGTACTCGTTGAGCGCGGTCTTGAGCTTCTCTTCCGCTTCCTTGCCGATGACCTTCTTCTCCTTGATCTCGGTGAAGAGGTCGGCGTGCTTGCCTTCGAGGAACTCGTAGAGACCCTTCTCGTACTCGCCGAGCTTGTTCACCGGGAGCTCGTCGAGGAAGCCCTTGGTGCCGGCGTAGATGATGACGACCTGACGCTCGACCGGGATCGGAACGTATTGGCCCTGCTTCAAGATCTCGACGAGGCGCTGACCACGCTCGAGCATCTTGCGGGTGACCTCGTCGAGGTCGGAGGCGAACTGGCTGAATGCGGCCTTCTCGCGGTACTGCGCGAGGTCGAGCTTCAGGGTACCGGCGACGCCCTTCATGGCCTTGATCTGCGCGTTACCACCGACGCGGCTCACGGAGACACCGACGTTGATGGCCGGGCGAACGCCGGAGTAGAAGAGGTCGGTCTCGAGGAAGATCTGACCGTCGGTGATGGAGATGACGTTGGTCGGGATGTACGCCGAGACGTCGCCCGCCTGGGTCTCGATGACCGGGAGCGCGGTGAGCGAGCCACCGGAGTGCGCGTCCTTGGCGATGACGAGGTCGGTCTCGCCCTTGGCGGTGAGCGCCTCGAGGGACTTCTTGGAGCTGTCGTGGCCCTGCTCGCCCACGTGAACCTGGCCGTCGAGGCCGCGGAACTCCTGGTCGCCGGCGGGGACGGTCGTGCCCTTCTTCACCACGAAGAGGCGGTCGGCCAGCTTGGCCGCGCGCTCGAGGAGGCGGGAGTGGATGTAGAAGACGTCGCCCGGGTAGGCTTCGCGGCCCGGCGGGCGGCGGAGGAGGAGCGAGAGCTGGCGGTAGGCAACGGCCTGCTTGGTGAGGTCGTCGTAGATGCAGAGCGCGTGGCGACCGGTGTCGCGGAAGTACTCGGCCATCGTCACACCGGTGTAGGGTGCAATGAACTGGAGCGGAGCCGACTCGCTGGCGCCGGACACGATGACGGTCGTGTATTCCATGGCGCCGTGGGCGGTGAGCTTGTCGACCACCGCGGCCACCGTCGACTGCTTCTGGCCGATGGCGATGTAGAAGCAGTAAACGCCCTGGCCCTTTTGGTTGATGATGGTGTCGAGGGCGACGGCGGTCTTGCCCACCTGGCGGTCGCCGATGATGAGCTCGCGCTGGCCGCGGCCGATGGGGACCATGGCGTCGATAGCCTTGATGCCCGTCTGGAGCGGCTCCTTGACCGGCTGGCGCTGGAGGATGCCGGGGGCCTTGATCTCGACGCGGCGCTTGTGCGGCGACTCGAGGGGACCCTTGCCGTCGACGGCGATACCGAGGGAGTTCACGACGCGGCCGATGAGGGCTTCGCCCACCGGCACGTCCATGATGCGACCGGTGCGCTTGACGGTGGAGCCTTCTTTGATGCCCGTGGTGTCGCCGAAGAGGGCGCAACCGACGTTGTCGCTCTCGAGGTTGAGCACCAGGCCCATGATGCCGCCGGGGAACTCCACGAGCTCGCCGGACATGGCGCCTTCGAGGCCGTACACGCGGGCGATACCGTCACCGACGCTCAGAACCGTGCCGGTCTCGTTGGTGAGGGCGGCCTTCTCGTAGTTCTGGATTTGCTTCTTGATGATCTGGGAGATCTCTTCGGCGCGAAGCTGCATGGTTCAATCGTCCTTGGCGTTGCGGTGCGGAGTCGGTGGCGGGAAAGGAGACTTCGGAGTCAGTTGGGGAGCATCTGGCCTTTGATCTGCGAGAGGCGCGCCTTGAGCGAGCCGTCGTAGATCGTGTCGCCGATGCGGGCGATGACGCCGGCGAGAAGGCTCTCGTCGACGCGGGAATCGATGGCGATCTTCTTGCCGGTGAGGCGCTCGAGCTGCGCCTGGAGCTTCTGCGCGTATTCGGCGCTGAGCGGGCGAGCGGCGATGACCTCGGCGCGCACCAGGCCGCGCTGGGCGTCGGCGAGCTCGCGGAGGCTACGGGCGATCTGCGGGAGTGCGCGCAGGCGGCGGCGATCGCCGAGAAGAAGGAGCGTGTGGCGAACGGTGGGGCTCACCTGGCTGCGATCGGCCAGCTCGCCGAGGATGGCGCGCTTGGCTTCGATGGCGACGAGCGGGTTCTCGAGGGCTGCCTGCAGCTCGTCCGACGAATCGTACGACTCGGCGAGGCTCACCAGCTCCTGCGTGAGCTGATCGAGGTTGCCTTGCTCTTGCCCGAGCTCGAACAGCGCGCGGGCGTAGCGACGGGAGATTTCGCTGGGGATCACGAGGCCACCTCGGCGGTCTTCGGTTTGTTGGCGAGCTCGAGGAGGAACTCGGCGCACAGGCGGTCGTGGTCTTCCGCGGTCACCTGGCTCTTGAGGAGCGATTCGGCGCGGCCCATGGCGGCTTCCACCGTCTCGCGGGTGAGGTCGAGCTTGGCCTGACGCGACTCTTGCTCCACGAGGAACACGGCGTCGCGCTTCATGCGGTCGGCCTTCTCCTTGGCGTCCTGGATGAGGCGATCGCGCTCCGCCTTGCCGGCCTCTTCGAGGGCCTTCTTGGTGGTCTCGAGGTCCTTGTCGAGGTTGCCGAGGTCGGCCTGGTACTTCTTGGCGCGAGCCTCCGCTTCCTTCTTCTGGCGGGTGGCCTCTTCGATGTCCTTGGCGATGGAGTCCTTGCGGTTCTTCAGCGCGTCGGCCACCGGCTTCTTGCCGGCCCGGTAGTAGATGAAGAGGAGGATCGCGAAGTTGATGACCAGCGCCGCGTAGGGCGGCTGCTTCTTGTTGCTGAAGTCGGCCCAGTTGATGGGGCCCGGGCCGTGGTGGCCTTCGTGCTCGGCGCCCTCGTGGGCTTCCGAGCCTTCGTGGGCTTCCGCGTGCTCGCCGGCGTGGTCGCCCGCTGCGGCCGCG
>JABFRG010000839.1 GCA_013141295.1 Polyangiaceae bacterium | reverse complement strand
GGCGTCCTCCTCCCTGAACCGGAGGAGAAACGGTCGCGGGGCGGTAGCCGGGCGGAGGCGGGGCGGGAGCCGAGCCATAACGCTCCTGCTGGCCGCCGTTCAAAGAACCCACCGACGCGGACGCGCTCGACACGTAGTTCCGCTGCCGCGCGTACTGCTTCATCGCATCGTTGATGAGGTAGTCGACGCTGCACTCAAGCTCGCGCGCCATCTGCTCGAACTTGTCCCACAGCGCGTCGCGGCACTGAAACGTGCGAGGGCTTTTCTTGTTGGGATCGGCGCTCATCGAAGTCCTCTCGATCACGGCCAGCGCGGCAGGATCACGCTTCCCGGGATCGGTCCCAAGATACCGCGAATTGAGTGAATTGCATAGTTTCCACGGTAGCTTCGCCGCAGATCCACGAGTGTCGTCGAACGGTCCAGGCTGCTCACTTGTCCATGGAGGGTTCGATGCAGAGCTTCACGAGCTCGCCCACGGTGGAGATCTCTTTCATCTCCTTCTCCGCGGTGCCAGCCTTCGGAACGGCGCACGCCCAGGCGCAGTCGTCCTCTTTGTCGCACTTGGGGAGGGCTTCCTTGTCCTCTTCGAAGCGCTTCAACAGCGGGATATCCGCCTTCTTTCCTTCGTAGAACGAGCCGAGCGCCGTCATTCGCGCGCCGAACGAAGGGGAGGTCAGGAAGGGCATGAGCACGTCGCGCGGCTTGGGGTCGCCGCCGGTGGGCTCCATCTTGGAGATGAGGCCGCCGTAGGAGAGGCCTTCGGTCATGCCGCTCTTCACCTTGGAGGTCTTGGGCAGGCGCCCCATGAACTCGGGCACCTGCTTGGTGGTGATGGTCTTCAGCACCAGCGAGGCGGCCACCCAGCGCACTTTCCACTTCTTCGGCTCGAAGAGTGTGTAGAGCTTCGGGAGAATCTGCTCCTTGGGGAGCTCGGCCAAGCGGGCGAAGGCGAGGTCGCGCACGCCGTCGGGGGTGGCGTCGTCTTTCGCGATGGCGAAGAGGCGCTCGAGATCCTGCGGGTTGTTCTTGTCGGGCTTGCCCTCGAGGGCCGCCAGCGCCAGCGTCCGGCGCTCCTCGGTGGTACCCGTGGCGGCCTGCGCGTAGAGGTACTCGGTGATGGGCTTCTGCCCGAGCTTCTTCATGGCCGGGAAGAGCTCTTCCTTGAACTTCCGGTCCTGCATCGTCTTCACCTGACCGGCCACCTGCTCGGGCGAGGCGGTCACGTTTTGACGCTTGTTGTAGTCGGCCACGAACTTCCGTTGGCCTTCGACCCAGTCGTTGGTCTCGATGCGCTTGGCCAGCGCCACCAGGGCTTCCGCGCCCTTCACCTTGGTGTCGGCGTCGCCGATCTCGGCGATGAGGCTGGACATGCGGTCGACGCGGGAGGCGCTCTCGGTGATGAGCGACGGCAGCTTGGTGGCGGTGCGCGGCCCCAGCGTGCGCATCATCTGCTCGAGGCCGAACTGCTGCGAGCTGTTCTCGATGCGGTCCTCGAAGCCGGTCTGCGCCCACTGCACCAGCGCCGCCTCGAGCTTTTCCCGGGTCTCCGCCTTGGTCACCAGCGGGGGCTCGTGCACCAGCATGGCGAAGGTGATGTCCTTGTAGGGCACCGTCGGGTCTGCCGCCGCGCGGCCGTCGGTACGGGCGGGCGGTGGTTTCTGCAGCTCGGCGATGAGCTCCGGCGCCATGAGATCGATGATCTTCATGCGCGTTTCTTCGGCGAGGCCGGTGAGGGCGCCCTCGCGCTCCTCGCCGCTCTCGTCCTTGTGCTTGTCGATGAGAAGCTTGATGCCCTGCCGCGTGCCACCCCGAGGGGGCATGCGAATGAGCGACATGGCGGCTTCCTTGCGGAGGTCGAGGCGATACTTGTCGTGGGTCACCACGGCAACGAGCTTTTCGGGGCCGTGTACCGTGCCTTCCCACTTGTGCACGTCGTTTTCGCCTACCGCACA
The DNA here is from genome assembly GCA_013141295.1 of Polyangiaceae bacterium. GTDB lineage: Bacteria > Myxococcota_A > Polyangia > Polyangiales > Polyangiaceae > JABFRG01. Next base: position 1,382 of record JABFRG010000839.1, on the reverse strand, counting down.
GCCGCTCAACGAGGCGCCCAGGGTGGCCCATACGAACAGCGCCGAAACGCACGACCTTGCCACACTCTTCATCGTCCCTCTTGCGTGAGAATCCGTAGGCAACGGGGTATTGCCAAGGGGGTTCAGATCCTACGCTGGATCGATCCAAAGCCCCAACCTTTAAGCGTGGACGCTTTCGAGGCGCCGCAGGGAAGTGCTGCAGGTTTCTCAACTTTTCGATGCGCCAGTGGTATAGCTACCATGTAGTCTAAAGTAGGCATGGGACTCCCACTCTTCGCACCCCGCAAAGCCCTCGCTCTCAACACCAACGCGCCCACGCGGACGCGACCGGTGATGGGACAGGGCGCCGTGCCGTTCACCCGAGGGCGCGAGATCGCCGCCCTCCTTCTCTGGATGGGCGCGCTCTTCCTGGTGCTGGCCCTGTGGTCCTTCGCCGGCGACCCCAACCCGCCCGCGGAAGGCGCGCCGGCATCGATGACCGCGGCCGGTGAGAACTGGGTGGGCATGGTCGGCGAGATGGCCGCCCGCAGCTTCGCATCGCTGGTGGGCGTGGTGGCCTGGGCCATTCCTCTGGAGCTGATGCTCCTGGGCATCCCCTTCGTGCGCCAGAAGAAGAGCCTCATCACCCCGGCGCGGCTCGCCGGCGACTTCCTCATCGCGCTCCTCGCCGCCTCGATGGTGCAAGTGGGCGCACCGCACGCACGCGTCTTCGGCCACTACGGCGCCGCCGGCATGGTGGGCGAGCTGTTCGGCGAGCTGATGCGCTCGCTCTTCTCCACCGCCGGGTCCTTCCTGGTGGGCTTCGCGCTCCTGGCGCTCATCCTCATCGGACGCGCCACCTTCTCGTTCATCGCCCTCATGCAGCTCATGGCCCACATGGGGCGCAAGAGCGCGACCTCCACGGCGCAGGGCGCTCGATCGCTGGCCGACGCCTGGCGCAAGGCCCGGGACCTCGATCGCGAGCAGCGCGAGGAGCAGCGCAAGGCAGCCTTGCCCATCGTGCAAGAGCGCAAGGTGGAGCGCGCCATCGTGGCGGCGCTGCCGCCGGAGTCGGAGGACTTCGGCGCCGGCCTCTCGCCTTCGCCGGAGCCCGCGGTCGAAGGCGAGGACGATCTCGGAAGCCCGCGCATGGACCTCACGCCCTCGGCGTTCTCCGATGGCGAGCCGCTCACGGTGGCCCCGAAGCGCGCCCGGAAGAAGCGCGAGCCAGCGGCGAAGGCTGCGCCCAAGACCCCGGAAGTTGCCGAGGACACCGACGTGTCCGCCGCGCCGGTGGCGCCCCTGCCGGAGCCCAAGGAGCCCACGCCGTCGCCGGAGCTGGTGATGGTCCCGGCCGCGCCCATCGTGCCGCCGGAGATGGCCGCGGAGGCCAAGACCAAGCG
>JABFRG010000957.1 GCA_013141295.1 Polyangiaceae bacterium | reverse complement strand
CGAACACGGGGCTGCGTCGGGCCCCGGAAAGAACGCGCTCGATCTCGCGCTTTTGAAGCTCGACGAGCGGCACCATCCCCTGCCCCTTCACTTTCTTCAAGGCATCTTCGGCGATGGGCAGGCCGCGCTTGTTGGTGAGCGAGAGCGAGAGCTCGCTGCCGCCGAAGCCCAGCGCCACTTGCGCGAGCTCGAGACCGGCGGTACGGCCGTCGACGATCACGGCGGCGCCCGGGGCGGCCGTGATGCGCGCGACAGCGACCTCGCGGAGAAACGCGAGGCCCTTGCCGGCGATGGAGGCGGGCACCACCGCCCCCACGTGGACCCGCACGGTGCTCCCGATCTCCTTCGCCCGAAGGAGGTCGGCGAGCGCGCCGAGCGCCATGAGGTCCTTGGTCTTCCAGGTATCGACGGTGGCGCGGACGGTTTCGAGATCGCCTGCGAGGCGGGCGTCGAGGACGTCGCCCAGGCCGGCGCGTCGTATCGTTTCGATGATCATTGGTCACCCCAGCGGTGAAGGAGCGAGTGGTCGAGTCCGAGTTGGTCGAGAGCGCGGCCCACCACCGTGTCGAGGAGCGCTTCGATGCTTTGCGGCTGACCGTAGAACGACGGCATGGCCGGCATGACCACGGCGCCGGCGCGAGCCAGCGTCGTGAGGTTTTCCAGGTGAATGACCGAGAGCGGGGTCTCCCGCGGGACCACCACCAGGGTTCGTCGCTCTTTGAGCATGACGTCGGCGGCCCGGGTGAGGAGCGTGTCGCTGATGCCGTGGGCGATGCGGGCAGCGGTACCCATGCTGCAGGGGACGATGATCATCCCGTGCCAACCGGCGCTGCCGCTGGCGAAGGGTGCCTTGTAGTCGCGCATGCCCCAGATGGGAAACGGGCACGACTCGCGAAGATCGCCTCCGCACTCGAGCTGCCATACCTCGGGAGCGGTGGACGAGATGCACACCCCGACCTCGACGTCGTCCCGCGTGGCGAGCACGTCGAGCACCCGCTTGGCGTAGGGCGCGCCACTGGCGCCGGTGATTCCGACGACGATCTTGCGCTTGCGCGTCACGCTGCGCGCTCCGCGCGAACGATGGCTGCGATGCCGAAGAGGAGATCGTGACCGGTGACGTTCACGAAGCCCGAGTCGCGGAGGATGTCCTCGTACTCGCTGCGCGTGAAGAAGCCGTTCATGCTGTCGCGCAGGTAGCGGTAGGCCTCGCCGCGCCCGGAGACCAGCGAGCCCACGGTGGGAAGCACGTACCGCCCGTAGGCGGCGTGGAAGAGCCGGGTGTCGATGCGGGTGGGCCGGAAGAACTCCAGAGTGACGAACACACCCTTGGGTGCCAGCACCCGAAGCACTTCCCGCGCGCCCTTGTGCGTATCGGAGAGGTTCCGCATGCCGAAGCCGCACACCACGCGGCTGAACTCGGCGTCGTCGAAGGGCATGTTCATGGCGTCGGCCACCACGCGCTCGGCGCCCGGCACCTTGTGCTTGCCGGCTTCGAGCATGTCGGCGGCGAAGTCCGCAGCGACGATGCGCGCCGGCCGGAGCTTCTGTACGTCGGCCGCGAGATCCATGGTGCCGGCGCACAGGTCGAGCACGCGATCGCTCGAGCCAACGCCCAAGAGCTCCACCGCGCGCTTTCGCCAGCGTCGATCGACCCCCATGGAGAGGATGCGATTGAGGCGGTCGTAGGTCGGCGCGATACCGTCGAACATGTCGCGCACCGCGTCCCCGTGGTGGGTGCCAGCGCGCGCGTGCACATCGGAAACAGGCGTATTCATGGGGAGCCTCGACCAACTTTCGAATGTTTCAAATTCTTTTGAAACATTTAGTGGCCAGGTGGGCTGGGGTCAAGGCAGGACCCGACGAAGGCGAAGGACCGTGGTGTCCCAGAGGCCGGACACGGCTGCGGGCCGTGGCCGTCAGTTTCCGCGACGGCAGGGCGTTTTTCGGGGTTTGGCAGGCGGAACGCCGGTTGCACCAAGGCCACCCACGAGCACGCGGGTTCGCGTCGCGCTCCGTCTCCCGGAGCCGTGACGGCGGTTCTGCGCGCCCATGGCGCCACGCGCGGCACACCGCCGCGTGAGGAGCCGCCTTTCCCGAGGTGAACCATGACTGCAGCCGAGACCGCCTCCGCCTCCCCCAGCCTGCACCGAGACGAGCGCGGCGCCGTCATGTTCATGGGCGTGTTCATGGCCCTCTTTCTGGTGGGCTCGCTGTGGTTTCTCATCGGCATCGGCGACGCCATCGTGTTCCGCGAGTCGGTTCAGGAAGCCACCGACTCGGCGGTCTTCTCGTCTGCGGTCATCCACGCCAAGGGGATGAACATCATCGCGTTCCTCAACTGCCTCATGCTGGCCATCGTGTTCATCTACCTGGTCATCGCGCTGGTGGTGGACGCGCTCTTGTTGCTGGCGGGGATCGCGGCCTCGACCATCGTGCTCATCGAGGCGGTGCCGGAGCTGGTGGAGGCGGCGCAGACCGTCGACAAAGTGGCCAAGGTCTACAAGACGGGCATGGGCGTGGCGCTACCTATCGCCGCAGGCGTGCAGACCGCGGTCGCGTATCTGGCGCCCTGGGGTGGCACCCTGGCTGCCGCGTACGTGTCGCACAAGTACGGCTTCTTCACCATCGCGGTGGGCCCCTCGAACGTGCCCGGTACCGACGCCTCGGTGGTCAACCTGGTGAACAAGATCTCCAAGGGCAAGGTCGAGCAGGTCATGCCCGACGGCGGTGGGCGACGAGCAGCGCTCGAGGGCGCCACCGGAAAGCTCGGGCTCCCGGTGGCGACCAAGGCCATGAACTTCTTGTGCGCCGTTGCCGTGGCCTGGGTGCTCGACAAGCTCATGCGCCTGCTCGCCGCGGCGTTCCCCATCGTGGGTCCATTCCAGGGAAGGATTCGCGGCTTCTTGAACGGCATCCTGGGTCCCTCGGTGACGGCGCTGCACTGCCGCGAAGACGGCTCCGGCGCGGCGTTCGATCCCAACGATTTGTTCGCGAAGAAGAAGGCCCCGAACGGAAAGGGTGCGAGCGCGAAGAAGCAAGCGGCCCTCGGCGCGGCCGCCACCGCGTTGAACACCTTGGCCAAGTTCACCTTCTCCGTGTACGCGGCGGAGAAGTGGTGGGGCGACGCCTACGGAGGCCCCAAGGCGCTCTACTCCAGCGGCGTCACCAACGGCTCCGAGTGGCTGCAGATCTGGGGCTTCACGCCGGCCTCGCTGAACGACGCGCAGAACAAGAAGGTGCGCGTGGCGACCTACCACGCCGGAGGCTTTCGCGGCGTCACTCGCCCCACGCAGAGCCACACGTACACCGCGCAGTCGGAGTTCTACTACGACTGCGC
>JABFRG010000849.1 GCA_013141295.1 Polyangiaceae bacterium | reverse complement strand
GGATGGGGCGGCGCGCACCGGACCATGCGGTGGCGCCGGAGGTGTAGTAGCCATCCTGCCGGTTGCCGGTGGCGACGGCGCAGCCTACCCAGTCGTCGCAGACCATGGCCGGGAGGCAGCGGCGTTCCACGGGGACGCGGGTGGGACCGCCGTCGGCGCCGGTGGCCGTGGCTTCGCAGCGGCCGCTGCGGCACACCGCGCGGGTGGGGCCTTCGGGGCAGGCGAGGGGACCGCACGCGGTGAGCGGGCTACCGGCGCAGTACAGCTGCAGCGCCGCGTGCCAGCGTCGGGTCCCGGCCGTGGTGGCACAAGAAGGGCAGCACACGGTCTTGCCGCCCACGTCGATGCGGGCCACCGCGCACTCGTCGTCGCGGGTGCAGGCGCGGTCGACCGAAGGAAGCTCGCTCGAGGACGGTGGAGCAACGGCTGCATCTTGCCCGCCGCTGGCGGGCTCGATCTTGGGGCCCGAGGACGGCCGGCACCCGCCGACGAGCGTGGTGCCGAGCGCCGCCGCGCAGACGGTCATCACGAGAATGCGGGTGAGGGGCGAGCGCATGCCCTCCATACGTATCACCGTCGCGAAAGTGTTCGCTCGACGGAACCGCCGGATCGCGACAAGCTTGCCGCCGCATGATCAAGATCGGGCAAGAAGGGCCGCAGGGGTGGGTGGTGATCCTCGGCTTGAGCCGCGAGAACCTGCGGCTCGCCCTCGAGGAGGCGCAGCCCATCGCGTTTCCCGCGTCGCAGGTGGGGCTCGGGCCGGGGCGCCTCGGGCTGGGGACGCGCGGCAGTCGCGAGGCGCTCGAAGAGGTGTTGGGGGAGCCGCTCGCGGGCTTCCTGGAGCTCACCGAGGACGTGGCGCGCACGCTCGTTTCCGGACAGGTCTACACCACGGACCTCGGCAGCCTCGGCTTCGAGAAGGCCGGTGATCTCGCGCTCCTCGCGGGCGAGGACGAGGACCACATCGTCGACGCCTTTCGCGCCGCGGGGCTGGTCTCCGCGGACACCCGCATCATCGACGAGAGCGAGGGCCTCGAAGTGCCCCGGACGTCGACTCCGGCCCCCACGCCCAGGGCGCCGCGTTCCTCGCGCTGGGCCATCGTGCCCAGCGGGCTGATGATGGCGGTGGGGCTGGCGCTGCTGGTCGATGGCCGCGCCCGGAGCCTCGGGACCGCCATCGTCCTTTCCGGGGTGGCCTTCACGCTCTGGGTCCTTCACGGGCGGAAGCCGGCCTGCTGAGGCGACAAAAGCGAAACGGGCTCGTGCATGTTGCACGAACCCGTTTGCGAGGGCTTACGCCCGCGAAAGCTCAGGCGGTTGCGCCGGCCTTCTTGAGGATCTCGGTGAAGCCCTTCGGATCGCTGATGGCGAGATCGCTGAGGATCTTGCGATCGAGGTCGATCTGGGTCTTCTTGAGAGCGTGCATCAGACGCGAGTAGGTGGTGCCGTTGAGACGGGCGCCAGCGTTGATGCGGGTGATCCAGAGGCGACGGAAGTCGCGCTTCTTGAGGCGGCGGTGGGCGTAGGCGTAAACCCAGGCCTTCATCACCACTTCCTTCGCGTAGGCGAAGAGACGCGAGCGGGCGCTGTGGAACCCGGATGCGTGCTTGAGGATACGGTTGCGCCGACGGCGCGCCTTGAAACCACGTTTTGCGCGGGGCATGTGCTTCTCCTATCAGCCGTACGGCAACATTCGTTTGACGTGCTTCTCGAACGACTTGTGAATCATGTCGTTGTTGCGAAGCCGACGAATCCGCTTGCGGGACTTCTCCTGCATGCAGTGGTTGCAGCCCTGCTTCGGGCGACGCACGCGCCCGGTTCCGGTGATACGGAACCGCTTGGCGGCGGTTTTTCGGGTTTTCATCTTGGGCATGACGAGCCTCGGTTTGGCGCTCGCGGAGGCAATCGGGTTTCTCCCGACTTTTTAGGCCTCGTTGATGCGGGGGCTGGTCTTATCGGCCAGCGGGGCTCCGAAGTCAAGCCGAGAAGAAGAGGCTTCGGGCTCCAGGCCTCGGGCTTCGGACCAGGAGAGGCTTCAGGCTTCAGCCCAAGGCTTCGGCGCCGCGCACCGCGACCTGAATGTCGGTACAGTGCGGCCGCGAGCCTCTCCGAATCTCTGCGACGAAAGGGCAGAGGGGGTCCCTCACGCCGTTCGGGATGACCCCGTGTTTCTTCGAGATGCCGGCGCGCTCCCTCGGGCCGGAGCCGCGAGCCCTGAGCCCTGAGCCCCGAGCCCTGAGCAGCCCTGAGCCCTGAGCCCTGAGCAGCCCTGAGCCCCGAGCCTCCTCTCACTCGTCGTCGGGCTCGCCCTCGGGATCTTCTTCGTAGGTCTTGAAGGTCACGCCCGGGGTCTGGATGGCCACCAGCTTCATGTGCTGGAGGTACCAGGTGGTCATGGTGCGGCGGCGGCTTCCGGCGCCGATGGTCTTGCTCGAGTACGTGTACGCGTAGTCCACGTCGCCTTCGCACTGGCTGACCTTGCCCTGGTAGAACGTCGGCGAGCCCTTCACATGGGCGGTGCCGGTGCCCTCGGGGCCGCGCTTGACGATGGTCACGGTGGGATTCGAGAGCCCCTTGGCGGAGCCGCCGCACATGATGCTCACCAGCCCGGCGGCGTGCATTCGCATGGCGCTGGAGATGGTCTTCTTCACGATGTCGTCGGGCACCTGCTTCTTGCAGCCCGAAAGAAGCACCGCGCCGAGCATCAAACCCGCAACTGCCTTCCGCATCATGAACGCCTCCGGAGCTAGCGCCGGCGAGAGCACCGGCAGCTCACCAACGTATCCGGAAGCGCATCGAACGGTAGTCGCAAGAACGGATGACAGCGTCGATCTCGGGGTTTCCCCAGGTCTCGACGGATTGGCTAGGCGGCCTTTTCCTGCTCCACCGCGGTGAGCAGCTCGTCGAGCACCTCGTTCACCCGGGCCGCGAGGCGCTTGGGGACGGCGTCGCTCTCGCCGAGGAGCGCCCGCAGACGCGACGCGACGTTGCGAATGCCGGCCTGGTCGCGGGCCTTCTTGTCCTGCGGGGCCAGCGGAAAGACCGTGCTCTCGAACTCCTTCTTGAGCTTCGGCAGGCTGGTGCCCTCGTCCATGACCTTGGTGTAAAGTGCACGGACCACGTCCTTGGGGGCGTCTTCCTGCTCTTCCGCGCGGCGCAGGTAGTCGATGGCCTGGTAGCTGGGCACGGGGCCCTTCATGCTCTCGCGATCGAGCACTTCGGGCGCGCGCTTCTGCAAGAAGACGAAGGAGCCGGTGAGCTTGTCGACCGTGTCCTGCCGCAGCCGTAGCTCGTTCTTGGCGTAGGCCTCGAAGGTCTCGTAGCCCCAGGCCTTCCAGTGG
>JABFRG010000720.1 GCA_013141295.1 Polyangiaceae bacterium | reverse complement strand
GGGGAAAATGAATATCGGAGTGGGAACCAGGGTCGGGAAATTTCGTCTGGAGCGATCCATCGGCTCGGGCGGAAATGGCTTCGTTTGGGCGGCGCGGAACGAGACGACGGGGGCCGAGGTCGCCGGCAAGGTGCTGGTGGCAGCGGCAGGATCCCTTGCGGCGAGGCGCTTTCGCCAGGAGGCGCGCATCGGCGCCTGGCTCACGCACCGGAACATCGTGCGGGTGTTCGATCTGGTGGACGACATCTCGGGCGGCATGATGCTGGTGATGGAGCGCCTCCGCGGCGAGACCCTGAACCGGGTGCTCGACGCGCAAGAGCGACTCAGCCCGCGCTCGGCGGTGGCCGTGGTCATGGGGGTGCTGGCGGCGCTCACCCACGCCCACGAGCAGGGATTCGTGCACCGCGACGTGAAGCCCTCCAACGTCCTGCTCTCCATCGAGCCGGACGGGGTGATGATTCCGAAGTTGTTGGACTTCGGGATCGCCAAGCCCATCGCGAAGGAGCCGAGCGACGAGGCGGGCACCCTGGTGGGGACGCCGGAGTACATGTCGCCGGAGCAGATCAAGGGCAAGGACGTGGACGGCCGCAGCGACGTGTTCGCGGCGGGCACGCTCCTGTACGAGGCGCTGACCGGCCGATGTCCGTTCGCGTCGGACACGCTCAGCGGGGCGCTGGCCGCGATTCTGTATCGGCCATTGAAGCGACCGCCGGAGATCGCACCGAACCTGTGGACGGTGCTGGAGCGCGCCCTCGCACGAAACCCGGGTGATCGCTATCCGACCGCGCGCGCCTTCTCTCTGGCACTGCAAGACGCCATGGACGCGAGCGCCGAGGAGCTGGCGGCGTCGCTCCAGCGGATTCCGGTCGCCGTGCCCACCGCCGCGCTGCCACCGCGCTTCGTCTCCACGCCGCCCGGCGCCTTTCCGCCGCCCGGCCTGCCGGCATTGCACCGCGCTACCGCATCGGACACGTTCACCAAGAGCGCGAACGACGACAACGGCCCCCAGACGCTCCCGTCGGTGATGGTCAAGGAACGGAGCACCGAAGGCGCGACGCAGGGGCCCGCGCGGCCGCTGGCCTGGGCCATCGCCGCGGGAGCTCTCCTGGTGGGGATGGGCGGCGCAGTGCTCGCGGTGCACATGGCCGCGGGTCGGTCCATCGACCTCGAAGGCGAGCGCGCAGCCGCTCCCAACGCCGCGCCGGTCGGAGCGCCCCTGTCGCGCTCCGGCGGCGCGAGCCTCCCCCGTCGCTTCGGAGGCGCGAGCCTCGCGGAGCCGGAAGGTCGCGTCGCCCGGGTGGAGCACACGTACCGCTGAGGGCGCGGGCACCTCCCACACCGACACGGATCGGCGTGCAAGGCGGTGTAGGGAGGCGCAAAGTGCGCGCTCGCGGCGCTTTCCATTGGGTCTCGCGCGCGCCGCGACCGTTCTTCTTCGCGATGGGTGCGCGCTTCGAACGAGGGGTTCCGCGGTGACGACACTGGGTCCGGGGACGCGCCTCGGCAAGTATCGTCTGGAGACCGCCATCGGGAGCGGTGGAATGGGGCACGTGTGGGCCGCGCGCAACGAGGCCACCGGCGCCGAGGTCGCCATCAAGGTGCTGCTCGGGGGCCACGACGACGAGTCGAGCCAGCGTTTCCGGCAGGAGGCCCGTATCGGCGCGCTGCTGATGCACCGGAACGTGGTGCGGGTGTTCGACCTGGTGGAAGACCCGTCCGGCGCCCTGGTGCTGGTCATGGAGCGGCTCCGGGGCCAGACGCTCGATCACGTGCTCACCGCGCAGGGCCGCCTCTCGACCCGGGCCACGGTGGCGGTGGTGCAGGGGGTGCTCGACGGGCTCACCCACGCGCACGAGAAGGGGTTCGTACATCGCGACGTGAAGCCCTCCAACATCCTCCTTGCGGTCGAGTCGGATGGCCTCCTCATTCCCAAGGTCCTCGACTTCGGCATCGCCAAGGCCGCCAACCGCTCGAGCCCCATCACCCGAGAGGGCATCCTGGTGGGAACGCCCGAGTACATGTCGCCGGAGCAAATCAGCGGCAAGCCGGTGGACGAGCGCAGCGACGTCTTCGCGTGCGGCGTGATGGTGTACGAGAGCCTCACCGGTCGCGCGCCCTTCGCCGCCGACTCCATCAACGGAACTCTGGTAGCCATCCTGCAGCGGCGCTTGAAGCGGCCGCCGGAGATCGACCCTCACTTCTGGCCGGTCCTGGAGTCGGCGCTCTGCAAGCGGCCGGTGGATCGCTTCCCGTCGGCCCGCGCGTTCTCCCTTGCCCTGCAGGAGGCAGCGGCGGCATCGCCCGAGGAGCTGGCGTCCTCGTTGCGGCGAATCCCGGTGAAGGTCCCATCGCTTCCGCCGCCTCCGGCCGCTCAACCCGACGCGCCCAGCACGCCTCCCGCATCGGTGGACGGCATGGCGGTGGCGCGGGAGCGCGGGCCTTCACTGGCCGACGCAGGCCACACGCCGCTCCCGGGAACCGTGCCGGTGCCGGTACCGAGGCGCCGGGGAACGATGGGGGCGACCGCAGCCGCGTTCGTGCTGCTGGTGCTCGCGCTGGTGGTCGGGATGCTCGCGCTCCGCAGTGGGTCGCCCGCCAGCTCCGTGCGACCGCTCCCCATCGCGGCTGCGGCCCACGAGGGACGGCGTATGGCACAGGCCCGCCCCAGCCCACCGCTGGCCACCGCGAGCGCACCGCTTCCGAGCATCACCTCGCTGGTACGCTCGACTCCGCCTTCACGCTCTACCGGCGCGCGGCCACCGCCGCACGGCGACGTCGCCACCAACCCGGGGTTCTGAAGTTACACGCGGCGGTACAGGAGCCGGAACACCGGCAGCCCATCGGCGATGGCGCGGTGCTCGCGCGGGCTCCGGGCGCCGTACGGGTTCTCTGCGATGCGCGCGGTCCCGCCTTCGCCATTGGGTGCAAATTGCACGCACGTGGCGAGCTGCTCCTCGTATTGCACCGCCCGTTCTTCGACGTCGGTCTGGATGTAGAGCTCGCCGCCCGGACGGATGAGCCGGGCCATCTCGTTCAAGAAGACGTCGCCCATGACCAGCCTCTTGGTGTGGCGCTTCTTCCACCAGGGGTCGGGAAAATGGAGGTAGGCCCGCTCCAGCACCCCATCGGGTGAGAGCCGCGGGAGCGCGACCTTGGCGTCCTCGGCGAAGACCCTGGCGCGCGCGCCGTACCCACGCTTCTGCAGGCGGCCGTCGACGATGGCCGCCCACTTGCGCCGCACCTCGAGACCCACCAGACCGGCCCGAGGCTCGGCGTCGGCGCGCTCGAACATGAACCCGCCGCGCCCCGGCCCCACCTCGAGCTCGTAGATCTCGCCCTGCACC
>JABFRG010000201.1 GCA_013141295.1 Polyangiaceae bacterium | reverse complement strand
CTCCTGGGTGGTCTCCGCCAGGACCACATAGGCGCGCGCCAGGCACGCGACGGTTCGTGCGATGCGGCCGGGCCATTGCACCGGAGTGGGTAGTGGACCCAGTCGATCGCCGGCATCCGCTTCCATGGGGGGCCGGAACGCCGCCGCGGGGGCTTCTCGAACGTGCCGTTCGAGAACCGCGCGCGCCCGCTGCGCCGCCTCTGCCGCCTCGCGGGGCCGGCCCGCGAGCCACAGACTCTCGGCCTCGTGAAGCCGCGCTTCACCGTGAGCCGGGTGGAACGGGCCGAGATGTTGCTCCGTCAAGGCGGCCCACCGGGAGGCGAGCGCCGGGGGGCACTGGGTCTCCGCATAGAGAGCGCTCACGATGCGATGACAGGCGAGGTCGAAGGTTTCGCCCGCGAGGCAGGCCTGCGCAGCGTCGGACGTGGGGCGCTCGCCCTGGCGCAGGACTTTTCCGATGCGCGCCGCCTCGGCGTACGCGAAGGCGTTGACGTCGGGTTGACCCTCGAGGAGGCGCGCCACGTCGGTGGCCTCCTGACGCGTACCCTGAAAGTAGAGTCGCAGCGCGCGCGCTCGTTGCGCGTCCCCGGGCATGTCGAGCGCGCCCGCGAGCACGATCGCCTTCTCGACCTCTTTGCGCGGTCCCGGCGCGAGGGAGGGCGTCGATGCGTCGCCCACACCGAGCGATGCACGGTCGGGGCTGGCGTCGACGTCGCCGCCGAGGGCTTGCGCGATGCGATCGGCCGCCTGCTTGTCGCCGACCCTTCCCGACGCCTGGTCGGAGGCTTGCGCCGCAATCTTCTGGAGCTCCTCGTCGAAGTCGTCGAAGTCGCCCTTCTCGGTGGGGCCGTCGAAGGCTTCCGATTCCAGCGTGACCAGCAGCCCGCGCAGGAACGGCAGCGCGTCCGCGGCTCCCGCGTCGCGGCGTGTGGTCGGGTCTTCCCACGCGCGGGTGAGTTGATTGCCCGAGAGTGCTTCGCCGCGTCCGTAGCGGTACGCGGCCAGAAAGTGGGCGTCGGCGTCCGGCTTGCTCCATGCCTCGACGTTCGCCCCATGACAGCGGGTCGGCGGAAGCGCGAGCACCGCGTCGGCCGCCGTGAAGACCTGCGTTGCGGTCCAGACGACGTTCACCTCGCCGACGAAGCTCTCTGCTTCCGCGATGGACCATTCGACGCAATGTTGCTCGCCGCTGGTGAGGCCGCTCGCGCAAAGCTCTTCGGTGGCCCCGTGGAGCTCGCGCGTGCGCGCTTTCATGGCCGCGTCGAGCCGCTCGAAAGGGAAGCGGCCATCGGGACCTGCGACGTCGGCGAACGCGCGCCGATGCCGCTCTTGCGCCGCGCGGCCCCACGCCGCGTCGATTCGCGCGGTCATGGACGCGCAGGCCCCTGGCGGAACCGTTGCCCGCGCCTTGCCCCTCCCGCTGGCAACGGCGAGCGCGGCGCCGAGCACCGCCAGCGCAACGCCACCGGCCGCCCACGCGCGCGCCCCTCCTCCCCGTGCTGCGACCGGAAGCGAGCGGGACGAGGGGGGTGACGTGGCAGTGCCCGAAGCCAGATCGGCGAGCAGCGCTTCCATGGTGGGATAGCGTTGCGATGGATGTGGAGCGAGCGCCCTCTGCAGGGCGCGGCCGACCGGCGGCGGGAGCCCTGCAACGTGGGTTGCCGGGAGACCGCGCTCCATGGCTTCGGCCAGCTCGCGCAGCGTTCGCCCCTGAAAAGGACGCTCGTGGAGCAAGCACTCGTACAAGGTCACCGCGAAAGAGAACTGGTCGGAGGCCGCGGTGGCCTCTCCGCCACGCAGCACCTCGGGCGCCATGTAGAGCGGCGTACCGACCGCCTCGGCGCCGCGGGTCAGGCTCTCGGGCGCAGGTTCCTCCACGCCACTCCGGCGCGCATGCATCTTCGCGAGCCCGAAGTCGCCGACGGTGAGGCGCGGCGCTCCGGCGACCTCCTCGACGAAGACGTTGTCGGGCTTGAAGTCGCGATGCACGATGCCCTGGGCGTGCGCGCTGGCCAGGGCCTGCCCGGCGCCCGCGAGCAGCGCGATGCATTGCGGCTGCGGAAGAGGACGTACGCGCAAGAACGCGCGAAGCGTGGGGCCGGCCACGTGTTCCATGGCAATGAACACACGTCCGTCCGGAAGGACGCCGGCGTCGAACACCTGAACCACCTGCGGATGCCGCAAGCGGGCCATGGCGCGAGCTTCGCGCAGCAACCGTTCTCGCGCGGTCTGCTCGCCTTCCCATTCGGGATGCAGAAGCTTGAGCGCAACCTCTCGGTGGAGCTGCCGGTCGTACGCGCGGTGCACGGAACCCATGGCGCCGGCGCCGATGAGCGGACCGATTCGATAGCGCTCCTCCGACGTGCGGAGCGCTTCGCCGCGTGCGGAAGTGGGCACCGTGGCCGCGATGAGGCTCCGGCAATCCTCGCACGTCTCGGCGTGCAGCCGGAGGCGTGCGCGCTCGTCCTGCGCCAGCGCCCCTTCTTCCCACGCCAGAAGCTCGGCATCCAGCGCGCAGGCTCCGGGGCTCGGAGCGTCGAGAGCCGTGGCCGGTGCGTGCTTCTCGCCCAAGGTCGCGCGAGAGCCCGGATCCATCATGGCCGCGGCGTCGTCTTCCAGCAGGTCCACCGGGAGCGCAGCCTCGCCGCCGGGCAGCAGCGCAACCAGCGCGTCCAGGAGCGCGATGGCCGTGGGCGTTCGTCGCCGCGGGTCCATCTCCAGCGCCGCGTGCACGACCTCGGCCGTCGCCGCGCGAACGTGGGGAGCCGCTACCACCAGCGCGGGCGCAGGTTCCGAGCACGTCGCCACCAACTGAGCGCCGATGGCGCGACCTGCGCGCGCGTGCGGCAGATGACCCGCCAGCAGCTCGTAGAGGACGATGCCGAGGGCCCACACATCGGTTGCTGGCCCCAGCTCTCGCTCCCCGCGCACCTGCTCCGGTGCCATGTAGCCCGGCGATCCCAGCATGCCCCCCGAGCGTGTCAGATCGACCCCGCCGGGCGCAGCGCTCTCCTCGAAGACCCGCGCGATCCCGAAGTCCAAGACCTTGACCCGGACTTCGCCGTCGCACTGCGTGAGAAAGAGGTTCCCCGGTTTGATGTCGCGGTGAACGATGCCCTGCTGGTGCGCGGCCGCGACGCCGCGTGCTGCCTGAACGACGATCTTGAGCGCCAACATCTCGTTCATCGCGGTACGCGCTCGGTCGACCGTGGCGCGCGGAGAGAACTGCCGGAGCGTCGCGGCGCCAGGGGTCGAGCCCGCAGGCCCGCGAAGAAACCTCCCGAGGTCCTCGCCCACCAGATACTCCATCGCCAGGAAAGGTCGACCCGACGCCGCGTCCACGCC
>JABFRG010000026.1 GCA_013141295.1 Polyangiaceae bacterium | reverse complement strand
ACGCACCTCTACGGAGAGGACGTGGGCGATCTCGACAGCGCCGCCCGGGCGGGGTTCTTCTGCCGGGCGGTGGTGGAGCACCTGCGGCGCGAGACGTTCGACGTGGTCCACGTCCACGAGTGGGTGGCGGCGATGATCCCGTACCTGCTGCGCGAAGCCGGGATCCGGATCCCGTCGGTCCTCACGATCCACAACGGCATGCACCAGGGTCTCTTTCCCTTCGAAGCCCTCGCGGCGTTCGGCCTCGACGGCTCGCACTTCCACATGGACCGGCTGGAGTTCCACGGACACGTGAACCTGACGAAAGGCGGGGTCCTCGGCGCGCGCTTCGTCACCACCGTTTCGCCGACGTACCGCGACGAGCTCCTGACGCCCGAGCACGGCGAGCTCCTCGATGGCGTGCTGCTGAGCCGAGGCACCGACTTCGTGGGCATCGAGAACGGCATCGACCGCACGCTGTGGGATCCCGCGCGCGACGCGCATCTGCCGGCCCACTACGACCTGGACGATCTCGCCCCGAAGGCCGCGTGCAAGGCCGCGTTGGCGGAGGAGCTCGGCCTGGACCCCGCGCGCCCCATGGTGCTCTCCGCGGGCCGCATCATCGAGCAGAAGGGCTGCGATCTGGTGGCGGCGGCGATGCCCGAGATGGTGCGCGGCGGAGCGTCGGTGGTGGTGGCCGGTGCGGGCGATGCGCCGCTGGTGCGGGCGCTCGAGGAGGCTGCCGCTTCGTGCTCACCCCATGCGCGGGTGCTGGGGCGCGTGTCCGATGCGCTTCTGCACCGGCTGGTGGCCGGCGCCGACTACCTGGTGATGCCGTCGCGCTACGAGCCGTGCGGCATCGTGCAGCTCTATGCGCTGCGCTACGGGACGGTGCCCATCGTCCGTCGCACCGGCGGCCTCGCCGACACGGTGACGGACGCAAGTCTCCCGGATGGCACCGGCTTTCTGTTCGATGCCCCGGACCCCGCGGCGCTCGCCGACGCCGTGGCCCGCGCGCTCGGAAGCTACCGGACCGCAAGGCTCGAGGCGCTACGGAAGAGCGGCATGCGACGGGAGTGCGGCTGGGAACGGCCCGCGACCCGCTACCGACACCTCTATGACCGCGCGTGCCACGACTTTGGGCGTGCCGATGCGGATGCTTCGCAAAAGAGATGAATTCGGGTGGTGCGACGTTGTGAGGTGAGCTAAGGCCACGTGCGCTGCAAAGGAGCCTGCTCATGTCCCTTCGAACCGTCACGGTCACTGGTGTCGCCATCGCCTTCGGAGGGCTGCTGCAAGCCACGGGTTGTGCGGTCTCTTCGGTCGACACGGTAGCCGACGAACCGGTCGATGGGAGCGTGACGCAGGTGCCCGCCGCCAAGGACGCCGCCGCGGCGAACGACAGCGGCAAGACCCCGGTTCAGGACTCCGGCCGCCCGCCGCTGCTCGACTCCGGAACCCCCGATGCCACGTCGCGTCCGGACGGCAGCACGGTCGTCGATGCCGGCCCCACGTCGCCGGTGACCGGCGCGGCCTGCACCACGGTGGGTGTCATCTACACGAAGACCTGCGGTCTCTGCGGTACCCAGGAAGCTGCCTGCGAGGCCGACAACAAGGTCGGCGCCTACGGCGTCTGCAACAACGAAGTGGTCGGTGGCTGCATGCCGGCGACCACGCGCTCCAGCGCCTGCGGCATCTGCGGGACGCGCATGGAGATCTGCCAGAACAACTGCAAGTACGCGGCGGGCTCCTGCACCGGCGAGCTGGTGGGCGGCTGTAGCCCGGGCGCGGTGAAGACCACCACCGCCGGCTGCACGGTTGCCGGCGAAGTTCGATCCCAGGTCTGCGGCGCCACCTGCACCTACGGGGCGGCCGGCGCGTGCGCGGCGCCGGTGATCCCTTCGCTGAGCATCTCTCGCACGGTCGGCACCACCGTGAACGCCGACTTCGCGCTCACCCCGCTCACCGACCAGCTCGAGGTCATCGACAACTACTCGTCGTGCCCGGAGACCATCTCCACCATGAAGACCTCGTATTCGTGGATCAAGCTGGTGAACCCGGGGACCACCGCAGCGACCGTCACCGTGTGGGGCTCGCGCGCCACCGGCGCCACCGTCGACCTCGACACCGTCTCGGCCTGGTACAACCGCACCACGATTCCCATGACCGCGGCCGAGCGTGAGGCCTGCAACGGCTACTCCAACGACACCTGCGCCGACACCCCGTGTGACATCACCGCCGACTACGCTGGCTTCATCGACGACGGCGTGGTCGACGAGCGCGTGACCGTGCCCGCGAGCTCGTTCGTCATCATCTACACCGGCGCCTACGACAGCGCAGACACCGGCTCCTTCAAGCTCAACGCGCGCACCGACGCGCTCTGAGCGATCTCGCCGGGCAGCGGCTGGCGGCGCAACGGCTCCGGGGCTCCGAGCTCCGGAGCCCTGCAGAAGTGCTCGCCTGGATGGGGCCGATGCAGGCCCAGGAGCTGGCCTACGCCAAGTGGGCCATCGCCCAGCGGTGCGCCGAGAGCGCGCTGGTGACCGAGGCGGTGGTGGCCCGCGCGTTCGCCGACGGCGCTATCGTGCGCACGCATCTCCTGCGACCCACCTGGCACTTCGTGGCGGCAGAAGATCTGCGCTGGCTGCTGCGGGTGAGCGCGCCGCGGGTGCACGCGCTCAACGCCTACCAGGCGCGAAAGCTGGAGCTGGATGCTACGACCTTGTCGAAGAGCATGGACGTCATTGCTCGCTCTCTCGAAGGAGGTGTGTATTGTACACGCGATATGCTCGCCGAGGCGCTCGCGCGCGGAGGCGTGGTGGCCGCGGGCCATAGGCTGGCCTACGTCATGATGCACGCGGAGCTGGAGGCTTTGGTGTGCAGCGGCCCCATGCAGGGCAAGCAGCAAACCTACGCACTGGTGGACGAGCGCGTGCCCAAGGTCGCCGGCGAGCTCACGGGGGACGAGGCGCTGGCGGCGCTCACGGTTCGCTACTTCCGGGCCCGCGGTCCCGCCACCGCGAAGGACTACGCCACCTGGGCGAGCCTCACGCTGGGCGACGCCCGCCGCGGCATCGCGCTGGTGGAGAAGCTCGAGCGCCGCGAGGTGAGCGGGCGAACCTATTTCGCTTTCGGAGAAGGAGCGCCGGAACGCGGAGCGCCCGAGGTGCGGCTGGTGCAGGGCTACGACGAGATCATCATGTCGTACAGCGAGAGCAAGGACGTGCTCTTCGCCGGCGCGCCCCGGGCCCCCGTGCTCACCAAGGGCCCCGCCGCCTTCATGCACGCCATCCTCGCCCAGGGCCGGGTCATCGGCCACTGGCGGCACACGCTGGAGAAGAAGCGCGTGCGGGTCGAGACGAAGGCCTAC
>JABFRG010000832.1 GCA_013141295.1 Polyangiaceae bacterium | reverse complement strand
GCAATGGGCGATGGGCGATGGGCGATGGGCTATGGGCGCGGTGCGACGTGGAGGATCGGCTCCCCGCCCGCGGAGCGGGAGGGGTCAGGGGGAGGGAACGAACGTCCTTATCCGTGCAAGGTGCACGTACGCAAGTGAGCTTGCCTTGGTTTCGTTGAGAGGCATCAGGAGGAATCCGTGCGTGCTGACGCAAGAACGTAGACCCGCGAATTTGGGGCCGCCGCCGCTGCGGCACCACGATGCCCCCCATCGAAACGAGAGAGCTCGAGGGCTGAGCGAGAGAGAGAGAGTCTATTCGCAGCGCGCTACGCTCGACGCTCACGCCTTAGAACGTTCCGGTCACGCCCAGGCTGCCGGGCCCCACGACGGGCGTCCACGAGACCGCAGTCGCTGCGGGCTTGCGCCACACCACGCCAACGATCGCGCCGGCCAGACCGCCGATCTGCAGCAACCCATCGGTGACGAGCACCACGTTCCCCAGGGCGCTGGCACTGCCGCGCACGTACGTGCACGGACCCACCAGCGGAATCAAGAGCCGCCGATGGGTGGGCGAGCACGACAACGTGCATTGTCCCGCGACCGCACCGAACGCGGCCGCAAAGCCGTAGCTCACCACGAACACCGAGGCGCCGCCCGCCACGAGCCCCCATCGCACCTCGCCGTTCGCATCGCTCGTGGACGGTGGCTCCGCCGCCTTTGCCGACGATGCGGCGAGCGCGCACGCGAGAAATGCCACTACCGCGCTCCCACCCCGACGCTCGTTCATCGGACCATGGTACCCTGCTTCTCCGCATGTTCGCGTATCGGTTTCGCGCACCCCGAGAAATGCAGGTGATTGTGTGCCGCAACGTGCTGCACGGAGGGGCGCCGGTTCTCCGGGTGGCCAAGGACGAAGGCGGCTGGCAGCTCCTCTGCGGCGGCAATCACGCGGACAACGAGCTCGACGGCGCCGAGACCAGCACGCTCGGCGAGCTGGTGGCCCGTGATCCCTCGCTCAACGAGCTCGCCGACAAGGGTCGCTGGACCGAAGCCGAGCGTGAGCACCCGGGCGGCGACTGGACCCTGTACGACGACACCGACGACCGAATCCGGGAGAACATCCGCGAGCACGGCTGTCACATCATCGGTGTCGCCGGTGCGCCGCTCGACCACGCCTTCGCCTATTCCATCGGGCTCGTCATCACGCACGGGCAGCCCGAGATGCTCATCGGTGGCCTGCCCATGGAAACCATGCACGCCGCCATCAACGACATCCAGGACCGCATGGCCCAGGGGCAGCGGTTCGCCGACGGCGATCGCGTATCCGGATTGTTCGAGGGCTACGAAGCCGTGTTGCGCAAAGTCCGCAAGGAGGCATACGTCGACACCCTCGTCTGGGCCTCGCGGTTCCACGGCAACGACGACTTCGAAGCCCTGCAGATTGTCTGGCCCGATCGCGAGCACCGCTTCCCCTGGGACGAAGGCTACGACGCCCCGAAGCAATCTCGCTACTGGTAGCCCTTCTCTTCCACCCGGCCGGGCGGGGTCGGTGCGGCGGTGAGCGCAGCGCATGCGGTGGCCCAGGCGGCGTCGCCGGGATAGAGCGCGCTGCGGAGATAGGCCCAGGTGAGGTGCTGCACGGCAGTCACGCGTTCCGGGCTCTCGTCGGTGGTCTCCGCCACGTCGTAGCCCGATATGCCACCAAGGCAGTGCTCACCGCCGAACAACGTGAGCAAGCTCTTCTTGCCTTGGCTCAGGAAATACGGGTCGGCGTGCCAGCTCGGGCCAGCAACCGTCAGATGCGTGGAAGCGTCCTTGTCGCCTGCCACGACCAGCGCAGGCGTCGCCATGGTGGAGAAATCGATGGTGGAGAAGAATCCGTAATTCTCCGCCGCGAGCTTGCTCAGTGCATCGCCGCGACCCGGCGCTGCCAGCAGCATACCCGCCTTGATGCGTGGCTCGGCAAAGCTCACCGGCGGCGCTCTGTGCGTCGCTCCCAGGAGCAGGCTCGCGGTGTGCCCGCCCATGGAGTGCCCCACGACCGCGATCCGGCCGCGATCCAGGCGTCCGCGCACCTCGGGAACCTGCGTCTCCAGAACATCCAGGTTGTCGAGAATGCGCGTCATGTCCAGCGCGCGAGACTGCCAGAAGAGCGGCCCCTCGGGCCCCGTGGGGTCGACCCGCGAATCGCCGCTCAGCGTCTTCGAGCTCAGGTGCGTGGGCTGGAGGACCACGAACCCGTGCGCCGCCCAGAAGCTGGCGAGCGGAGCATATCCATTCAAGGAAGAGAGATGATTCGATCTCCCCTGCCCGTGCGACAGCAAGATGATGGGCAGATCGCCCCCGACCACCGGCGCGGAGACGCGCAGCTGCAGATCGACTGCGCGCCCCGGAGCCGGCACCGTCACCGGGCTCACCGAGAAGACCGGTACCGCGTCATTCACTTTGCGCCCCCGTCTACTTGCTTATCCATGTAGGCCCGCACGCTCGCCCAGGCATTGGGCTGCGTGTACACGTCGCCGTGGCTGGTGAGCGCCGCATCGCACACCACGTGCGCGACCTCGGCGGCCGTCTGCGTGGCGCCTCCGATGGCGGCGAGCACCTCGGCCGGGAGCTTGCCCGGATCGGCGGTGCGCTCACCCAGCGCGTTCAGACCGAAGTCGGTGGCGATGCGTCCGGGATACACCACCACCACGCGCACGTCGGGATGCGTGCCCGCGAGCTGCATGCGAAACGCCTCCGAGAGCGACATCATGGCGGCCTTCGCCGCCGCGTAGGCCGCACGCGGTGGCAAGGGCGTACGGCCCAGGAGCGACGACACGTTCACGATGGCGCCATTGCCGCGGGCCATGAGGTGCGGCGCCGCCACTTGCATGCCGTAGAGCACGGACTTCAGGTTGTCGCGCATCATCGCGTCCACGTCGTCGTCGGTGATGTCGAGGAGGTTGCGACCGATGCCGCGCCCCACGTTGTTGATCCACACGTCCACGCGGCCGAATCGGGCCATGGCTTCGTCGAAGATGCGTTGCACGTCGCCGCGCTTGGTCACGTCGGCGACCACCGCGAGCGCCTGGCTCCCGCATCGCGCCGCGACGTCTCCCAGCGGCCCCTCGCGCCGCGCAGCCAGCGCGACCGATGCGCCTCGTTGCGCGAGCTCCTCGGCAACTGCAGCGCCCACGCCCCCACTCGCTCCGGTGATAACCACGACCTTTTCGGCAAAGTCTCGATTCGTCATGTGCACCTTGGTACGTCCGAAGGCGCCGGCGCGATTGTAGGGACCGGACATTTCCGTCGCCACCGCCCCCGCCTTGTGGCCGGTGAGTCGCCGTGCAACAGTCGAGAGAGCGATGGATTCCGCAAACCCAACGTTCGCG
>JABFRG010000367.1 GCA_013141295.1 Polyangiaceae bacterium | reverse complement strand
AACCCGAACCATCTGCGACCTCGACAAGCACTGTACGCGTGCGTGCAATCTGCACACAAAAAGGCTGCTCTTCCGGTTTGGAACGAAGCCGCAGAGGGGGTCCCTCGCTCCGCTCGGGATGACCCCTTGTTTCTTGAGATGCAACGACGCGACACTTCCGACTTCACCGCGGGCCGCGCGTGTGGCACGTAGGGGAATCGTGTTCGACGTCCTCCAGCGCCTCCTCGACACACCGGTCCGGTCCTACAGCATTCTCGAGCTCCCACTCGGGGAATACCTCGCCGGTGTCAGCGACGAGCGGATCGCGAATCTGTTCTGGGCGTACGGCTCGGCCTACCGGCAGCCAACCCTTCGCAACGTGCTCGGCGACGTTCGCTTGCGACAGTGGCTCGACGTCGTCGGTGGAAGGACGAGAGCACCCCTCGAGCGCGAGCTTCGTCACATCGCGAGCATCGTCGACGAGGAGTACATCCTGGACGAGGTGGTCGAGCCACCCCCGGAGCCCGCGGCCCGACAGAGCCTCGAGGACTGGGCGGCGGACGCGGGGGTCGCGGACCTTCTACGCGAGCCGGTGCGCGTGCTCGAACGCCATGCCACGCGCGAACAGCGCAGCATCCTCGATAGGTATCTCGGCAACGTCGGCGACTTGGCGCGCGGGAAAGGTCTGGAGCCGCGTGCCGACAGGGGTCTCCTTTCACTCGCGACGCGCTATGTGCGCGAAGCGGGCGAGCGCGCGATGGAAGAACGCGCCGAGGACGAGCGGGTGGCGCGATTGGGGTTCGTGCCCGCGGGGGAGCAGTCGCGCGCATTTCTGGCGGCGCTGGACGAGGCCTTGGTGCGCACCGGCAAGCGTCGCACGTATACCGGCGCGTCGCCGCACACGACCTTCGAACGCGAGCGCCACCGGCTCTTCTTCCGATGGAGGGCCCGCGACAAGATGGGGCGCGAGCGGCCCACGACAGCGTCGCTCAGTCTGCAAGAGTGGGCCAGCAGGCCGCTGGAAGCAGCGGTGGGGCTCGAGGGCGCGGGTCGGCCGGTTTCCAAGGTCGATCTGGTGCTGCGCTTCGCCCGTCGGGTCGTCGCCGATCCGAAGCATTTGATGCACGCGCCGCTCGCTGCGTATCTGGACGAACCTGCCTGGAAGCGCGCGCTCGTGGCGATGGACGGGCTCACCTATGCGGGCCCGTTGGCGCCCACCATCGTCTGGATGCTCGCGACGGACCCGCCCCGCCTCTTGCCGCACCGAGCGACCTCCGCGGGCCTCACGCTCGTCGACGCGAGCTCCATCGGCTACAGCGTTCACGGAACCCCCAACGACGAGCTCGTCGCCCACACGCTGCTCACGCAAACCGTCTATGGAAGCCAGGACGACGCGGCGCGCGACGCCCGACGGCAGATGTTTCGCGCGCTCTACCTGCTGGTGGGGAGCCCGAACGTGGTGGGGCGTGACCGGAGCCCGGTGAGCGTGCGCGAGGGCACGCTCGACGTTGCGCTCGAGGACGGACCGTCGGGCGCGCGCTTCGTGTTCTCGCTCGACGGCAAGCCCATCGAGCCAGCGGCCCTGCGTGCGGCGCTCGACGACGCCGGCTATCTGATTCACGCGAGCCGCAAAACGAGCGACGTGGTCCTCGCGCACGTGGGGAGCGTGCGCGCCGACATTCTCATGGCGCTCACCCGCGAGCCGGCGACGTTCCCGCCCGAGGCACGGCCCAAGCTCCTGAAGAACGTGGCGGCCATGTCGCCGCACCTCGCCATCGACATTCCCGACTCGCTGCTGGAGGAAGAGGCCGGGCCTGGCGATCCGCGGCCCACGCTGCGGCTCGAGCGTCTGGGGCAGGACGCCTTCGCGCTCTCGTGGTTCGTGGTTCCGATGACCGGCGGAAGCCCGTACGTGCCCGGCGGGGGGCCCTCGCGCGTGCTCGAACGTCTCGGAGGTCGCATCGCCGCAGCCACGCGAAATCTTGCGGAGGAGGCGCGGCTCCTGGCGGCGGTGCGAGCGCGCCTTCCGGTGGCCGAGCGCGAGGACGCGAAGGGCGCTGTCTACTTCGGCATCGCGCGCTCGCTCGAGCTGGTGACGGCGCTTCGCGCGGTGGTCGAGGCGAACGAAGCGAAGGTCGTGTGGCCCAAGCAAGTGCCGCGCGTGGTGGGCGAAGCGAGCTTCTCCAAGCTGCACCTCTCCATCGGCGCCCGCGGCGACTGGTTCGGCGTGCAGGGCAAGGTCGATGCCGGCGCGGGTGGCGAGATTCCCCTGGAGACCCTCCTCGTGGCGGCGCGCGCACGGCAGCGGTTCGTGGCCGTCGACGCCGATCGCTTCGTGCAGATCGAGGAAGAGCTTCAGGCGAAGCTGCTCGCCATCGGCGACGTGACCCGCATGCAGGGCAAGGGGCGCGGCTTGTCGCGGGTGGCCATTCCTGCGCTCCTCGACGCCATCGGCGCGCGCGACGGTGTGGACGGCGCGCCCGAATTCTGGACCATCGTGGCCCGTATCGACGGCGCGAGCCAGAAGGACGCCGCGGTACCCCGGCGTTTCAAGCCGGTTCTGCGCCCCTATCAGGTCGACGGCTACCGCTGGATGAGCCGCATCGCAGCATGGGGCGCGGGCGCCTGCCTGGCCGACGAGATGGGCCTGGGCAAGACGGTGCAGGGGCTCGCGCTCCTGGAGGCGCGCAAGGCGTCTGGCCCCGCCTTGGTGGTGGCGCCCACCTCGGTGGGGCCCAACTGGATCGCCGAGGCCAAGCGATTCGCGCCCGGACTTCGGTGTACCCTGCATCGAGGCAAGGAGCGCG
Organism: Polyangiaceae bacterium; assembly: GCA_013141295.1. Taxonomy (GTDB): domain Bacteria; phylum Myxococcota_A; class Polyangia; order Polyangiales; family Polyangiaceae; genus JABFRG01. Next base: position 14,115 of record JABFRG010000367.1, on the reverse strand, counting down.
CAGCGGCCCTGGAGAAGCTGGGGCCGGGCGACGTGGTGGTGACCAACTACGAGCTCCTCGCCCGCGACGCGGCGGCCTTCGCCAAGGTCCGCTTCGGCACCATGATCGCCGACGAAGCGCAGGCCATCAAGACCGGCTCCACCGCCCGGGCCCGTGCGGCCCGCGCTATCGACGCCGAGTTTCGCCTGGCGCTCACCGGCACGCCGGTGGAAAACCGCCTCGCGGAGCTGTACAGCCTCATGGAGTTCTTGAACCCGGGTCTGTTCGGCTCGGTGGAAGAGTTTCGCGAGCAGTACGTCGTGCCCATCGAGCGTGAGCGCGACGCCGACCGCGCCGCATCGCTGGCTCGCCTGGTGCGCCCGTTCTTGCTGCGCCGAAGGAAGCGCGACGTGGCCGCGGAGCTACCGGCGCGCACCGATGTGACGCGCATCGTGGAGCGGGGCGACGAGGAGCGGCAGCTCTACGAGGCCGCACGCAAGCTCGCCCTCGACGCGGCCTCGGGCGCCGGTGAGGGCGCGCGCTTTCAGGTGCTCGCCGAGATCATGCGCCTCCGTCGGCTCGCCTGCCATCCGCAGCTCTTCGACGAGCGGGCCACCGCGCCGTCGGCGAAGCTCGAAGCGTTCCTGGAGATCGCCGAGGAGCTACGCGACGACGGGCGGCGAGCCCTGGTCTTCAGTCAATTCACCGGCCACCTGGCGCTGGTGGCCGAGGCGCTCCGTGCCCGCGGCTTCGCGTTCCAATACCTGGATGGCAGCACGCCGCTCGCGGACCGCACCCGCAGCGTCGATGCCTTCCAGGCCGGTGAAGGCACGCTGTTTCTCATCTCGCTGAAGGCCGGGGGCACCGGCCTGAACCTCACCGCCGCCGACACCGTGGTGCACCTCGACCCGTGGTGGAACCCCGCGGTGGAGGATCAGGCAACGGATCGCGCCCACCGCATCGGGCAAACGAAGCCGGTGACGGTGCTGCGACTCATCTCCCAGGGCACCATCGAAGAGGCAGTCCTGGCGCTCCACGAGGGCAAGCGCGAGCTCGCCGAGTCGATCCTCGAAGGCTCGGCCGCCAGCGGCAAGCTCTCCATGACGGAGCTCGCCAACCTCATTCGCGAAGGCGTCTCGGACTCAGCGCGGTGAATGGCCACGCGGCTGCGTCTACCGGCGTGCGCGTGCGGTCGCAGGGTGGCGCGCGCCGTGGAGGATCGCGACAACCACCACCATTCCGCGTCCAATCCAGAAGTAGACCGAGAACGGGAAGCCGGCGAGCTTGCGTCGACGCACGCGTTTGGTGCCAGCGATGATGGCGTGCGCGCGTGGTCGTGCGGCGATGGCCTCCAAGGCCTGGCCCACGTCGTACAGGAAGCGGTCTCCGAGCCCGCTCCGTGCGTCTTCGTACCAGGCGCTCGCGTCGACCATGTCCCGCTCGGCTGCAGGACGAACCAGCAGCCTCACGCGATGCGTCGGCGGCGCTGGAGGCCCCGGGCCACGCGTGCCAGAACGACGTCAGCCGGCTCGCCCGGCGTGGCGTCCGATTTTGCGCGGCGTTCCACTTCCTCCAAGTGCCAAGCAGGGGGGGCATCTGCTTCCGTAGCCGCGAAGGCCTCGACCTCGGCCGCATCGAGCGGGTGGCGCTCGAGCTCGAGCAAGAGCGCGTTCTCGAGCTCCTCGGAGAGGGGCTCGCCGGCCTCGACCCGGGCCGCTGCAAGCCGCAAAGCGGCCGCCTGACGAGCCGAGGAGGTGGGGTTCGATGCCATGCCGCAAGCGTAGCAGCTACGGGTTTCGGGCGCACGTCGCAGCCAAGGCAAAATGAGCCGCGGGAGCGGCCGCACTCGACAATCTCGTCACCGAGGATCATCATGGACGGCCATGGCGAGCCGCAAGAACCGCGCAGCGACGGCCGCTCCGCTATCTCGAACGAGGCCGCGCCGCGGGATGACGTCGGCAGAGATTGCTGCGCTCTGGGCGAGCTTCGAAGGACAGGGCGACTCGACCGCGTCCGCCGCCGAGGACCTGCTCGCGGGACGTCGGTAGGAGCGACGTAGCGAGCCCGCCTACTTGCGCTTGGCGGTGCGACGCTTCTTCGGCTTGGCGGCGGCTACTCCGTGCATTGCCTCCAAGAGCTCCCGCAGCTCGTCGGGGATGTCCTCATCGAGGAGGTCATCAACCGTCCCTGTGAGCGAAGCGGGGCCCGCCAGCAGCTCCGCCAGGGTCGCCTTGCCGTCGCGGAAGTTGCGCACCAGATCGCGCACCTCGCGGTAGCGATCCCGCTCGGCCTCGGCATCTTTCACCAGATCCTCGGGCGTTGCGCGCTTCCGGCCCCGCCGCGAGCCCATGAGGTCCTTCATCGTGCGGACCTCGTCGGAGGTCCGCATCGATGTCAGCTCGCGCTCGAGCTGGCGGAGCTGCCGTCGCAGCGCGTCGTTGGTGGCCACCAGGGCAGCGCACCGCCGCTCGGTATCGTCGAGTCCGTCGTCGGGGGCCGCCGGCGCCGACTCGAGCCAGACGCGCTCGAGCTCGAGGAGCCGCGCGAGATCGCCCGCTCCGTGGGCTTGGGTGATCTCCTTCATGGCTTCGGTGCGACGGGCCTGCTCCTCTGGGTCCTGCGCGGTGTCCGGGTGCAGCGCGCGGGCAAGCCGGCGAAACACCGCGCGCAGTTCTTCGGCGAGCGAGGGAGGGTGCGCCTTCTCCGGGCCACTACTGGCGTGCTCCCGCGGCACGTCGGGCGCGTCCCAGTCGATCTCCGCCCACGCATCGTCGGTCGCGTCCTCGACCGTGACCCCCTCGCCGCCATCGTCGGGCAAGGGGTCGAGGAATTCCTCCTCGTGCAGCATGGCGTATAGTTCCTTCACCTCTCGATGCGCGGTGCGCCCCAGACGCCCCTTGACGAGGAGCTCGAGGAAGAGTTCGTGAAGCTCGCGTTGGAGCTGCAGCATCTCGTCGATGAGCGGACCCAGCCTCGTCTGCATCACGGAGACCGTCTCGTGCATCGATGCGACGAGCTTGTCGGTTGCGGTCCTCACCTTGGCGATCTTCTTCAGCAGCGCGGCGTGCTCGGCCTCCAAGGCCCCCAGCCGCGTGCGCGATGCGGGGACCGACAAAGCCTGCGTGGAGCCTTCGGATGCGGAAGGAGATACGGGACGGGGTACGGCGCGCCGGGCGGACATGGGCCGTCCGTAGCGCAGTTTGGTCCCGCGCACCGCCCATTTTCGCACTCTCACGCGCCGCGAGCGCCGCTCGACAGCCTGAGCCTATTCATCTATCCATGCAAGCAGTGCCCCTCATCACGCTCGACGCCGAGCGTGCTGAAGCGCGCAGCACCGGTGTGCGCGGTCGCACCGCCGTAGCCAAGCCTGACCTTTCGCGGGACGTGGCCAGTCCAGTCACTGGACGAAATCGTCCAGTGTGCTGGACCGCAGAGGGGGTCCCTCACTCCGTTCGGGATGACGCTTCGAGACACCGGATTCGAAGAGGCGTCTCGGTATCCGCTGCGCGCTAAATGACCGAGCGTGATTGTCGATCACGAAACCATCCAGCCCGAGCCCGAGCCCGAGCCCGTGGCCGTGCCCGAAACGCCCCGCGTGCGCAGGCCAACCAGGCCGACGACAGGCGGTAGCGGACTCCAGAGGACGACTCCTTCGCTCCGGCGTTCTCCGCCCTCGCGCTTTCTTCGAACCTGCCAGGGACCGAGACTGGAGATCCAGATCCGGACAAGATCGGGCTCGGGCTCGGGCTCGGGCTCGGGACGCGCTGGCGAGGCTGCGCCCTGCTTTGCTCGACAATCACGCTCGGTCATTTAGAAGCGTGGCGGGGGAGCGGGGAGCGCGGAGGGCGCCAGCGTGCGAATCGATCGAATCGTCGCATCCACGTCGGTGCGCGGAACCAACCACCTCACCGGCTCGCCGCGTTCGAACTCGAAGATGACCTCACAGAACGCGCCGATGCTGAAGCCGGCAGCCCGCACCGTGGTTTGCTGCGGGTATACGGCCAACAAGCCATTCCCACCTTGCGCGAGCGCGCGCGCGACGCGTGTGTTCATGGGCTGGCGGGCGCGGAAGTAGACCACCAAGGCTGCGACCACGACGAGAAGGCATACCGCCGCCAGGCCGAACGGCATCGTGGGATCGCTGGACGAAGTGTCTTTGGCCACCGTGGCTAGCGCCATTGCGAGAAAGAGCGCGAAGAACAGCGCCGCGCCCGCCGCCCACGCGATGGCGAAACGGCGAGTCTTCTGCGTCTCTGCCTGAAGAAACCGGGACACGTTCTCCGGGAATGCGGCGGATGCGATCATAGGGCGCGAGCATAGTTGGCGAATTCGAGGGCGCAACGCGTCGCAACGAATCCGAGAGCAAGCGAGGCCTTCTCGAAGGCCGAGCCGGTTTCTGCCGAGCGAACCCATCCGAGGGCTCGCGGGGGCGATGCGCGTCGACGACCCACCGAGCCATGGCGCGGAGCTGCTCGATGGCGAACGGCTTCGCGAGCCGAGGGTTTGGAATGTTGGCGAAGAACTCGGCGATGGAGGGGTCGTTGGTTCCGCCGCTCATGAAGATAGAGCGCGCCGCGTGGAGCAGTACGCGAAACGTGGTTCCCTTTTCCAGAGTCGATTGGAGCTGCAGCTCGCCGCCCAATGCGGCGACGATGCGGCGGAAGTCGTCGTGCTTCGCCCGCGTCCCCGCTGAGGTTCCACTGTGCGTGCGGGTGCTCGCCGGGGCCCCAGTCCAGTCACTGGACGAAATCGTCCAGTGTGCTGGACCGCACGACCTGCCGCATTGGGCCCCAGCGGACCCACGGCGGGGCGAGGTCTGGGGACAGGCAGCCCCGCGGCCCCGAGAGCGCGGGCAAGAATGGCGTCTCTCCGTCGCGCTCCGGGCTCGCTCGGGGTGGCACGTGGACTGCACCACACGCTCCATCGACGCCACGAAAGGATGACATGACCACGCTGGAAGAACGAATCGCCGCATTCACCTGGCCCGCGCCCGATAGCGTCCCCACCACGCTCGAAGGCGCTTGGGCGTTCGTCGCCGCCCACCCGTTCCCGGAGAAGCGCTACGTGCTCGCGCCGGCGGGAGCTTCCGAGGAAGCTCTTGCTGCGGCGGAAGAGGCGTTGGGGCGGCCGCTTCCCGCGGTCTTGCGCGCGGCCCTCGCCGCCCACGACGGAATCGAAGAAACCTGGACCTGCTCCGGGTGCGTGCTGGCAAGCGCAGCGCAGCTCGCAGAAGAGCAGTCCCGCTTTGCCGAGGAGCTGGAGAACTGGGAGACCGACGTCGACCTTCCCCTCGAGCGTCTGTTCGCGCTCGGGCACGAGGCCGATGGCCACACGACCTACCTGCTCGACACCGGCCGCACGTCGGAGCAGGGCGAGCCCATGGTGCGCCGCTTCGACCCCGAGTCCGACGAATCGCTGAGCGAGAGCACCGTCCGCTGGACGTCGCTCGGCCACTTCATCGCCTGGCTGGTGTGCGAAGCCCACACCCATCCTCAGGAGGAACCGCCGGCGGAGCTCCTCGCGCTCTTCCCCTACGACGGTGTGGAGTCGGACGACGAGGACGACGAGGACGACGATTGAGACGCGTATCGCTACTTCGCGACGCGGTACACGGAGCCGCCGAATGCCGCGTAGTAGAGCCAATCGCCCACGACGGCCACGTTCGCGAGGTCCTTGAGGCCCGATACCACGACCGTGACTGCGCGCGTGGCGGGGTCGTAGCGCAAGATGCGCGCCGCGTTCCCGTCACTCTTGAACACGTCGCCGAAGTAGACATATCGGTCGTCGCGCGCACCTCCGTGAGGTACTTCGGCGGTCGTGGCGATCGATAGGGCGGCGCCGCCATCGAACGGGAGTGAACGTATTTCCTTGTAGGACCACCAGAGCATTCGATCTTCCCATCGCATTGCGATGGCCGCTCCCTGCAGCCCTTTCTCGGGGGCGGTGCGGCTCGTATCGACGACCTGGCCGATGCCGCCGTCGCGCGAAACGGCCATGATCAGGGGCTCGTCCTCGATACCGAAGTAGACCCATGACGAATCCACCAGCAGCCCCGGTGACCCGCCGAAGGAACCTTCGGTGACGGTCTTCAGGATCCGATACCCAGTACCGTCGCGGCGCATCGCGCGAACGTCGTCGCGGGTGGTCCAGAAGAGCTCGTCTCCCGAGATGACGATCTTGCGAAACGCCGGGTCTAGGTTTGGTTGACGGTAGAGCACGGCACTGGCCCCCGTCTGGAGGTTCAGGCGGCGCACCTGCGTTGGCTCGTGCTCGATCAGGAAGGCTTCGTCTCCCTCGATCTCCACGTCCAGGTAGCGTCCAGCGCGGCCCAGTGGGCGGGTGGTCCTCGTTGTTAAGGTGTCGAACGCCACGAGGGTCCCGTCAGCCGCGCCGGAGTCGGTACCCGGCACGCTGCGAAGGAGCAGCTCGTGCCCGTAGGCCCAAACCGCGCCGCTCGAGCGGATCTCGAGAGCAACCTCCGGAACGCACGCTCCGAAGCGACAGACGGCTCCGAGGCATGAATGACCGCAGCGGCCACAATGCTCGCCCGAGAACTCCGTGTCGACGCAAGCGCTCCCGCATCGAGTCGTATCGGCGTCGCAGCTGACTGAAGCGTCTTCGAAGACCAACGACGCGTCGTTCCCACCGTCGGCGACGGAGCGCTCCTCGATGCCGATCAGCACCTGGCACGCGCACAGCGATAGTGCTGCCAGCAAGATGCCACCGAGAACGCGGCGAAGCATGCTTCCCCCCTTTCGCGCGATCAGCCCTTGGGGCGCTCCCACTTGCGGCCGTCTTCGCAGGTGTAGGTATCCACGTGCGCGACGCCGAGGGAGGCGGTATCCGGGTATTTCACGACCTGCGCCAGCGTCGTGGTCTCTTTCGGTGCGAGCTCTTGCTTCTCGCCCACGAAGCGCACGTAGGGCTCTCCGTGCTTGTTGGCCTTCTGCGGCCTGCCGTAGGCATCGAAGCCGTAGGCGACGCCGGCGAAGGCGATGATCTTGCAGTCGGTGCGGTTCTCCACCACGACGTGGAGCTCACCGCCCTCTTCGCCGTTGCCGAAGGAGACCAGGTTCACCACCAGCTTGTCGCCGGCGGTGAAGGCCTTGGCGGCCTCGCGCGCCTTGCGGAGCGGCAGGGGGCGAAGGATGCGCGTGCCGGCCGGGGGCGTGGGGTCGGCGTCGTCGGCCTTGGACTTCGCCTCGTCGGCCTGGCTGATGACCATGACCGGCTTCGACCACTGGTTCTCGAGGACCATGCGGCCCAGGAAGAAGCCCGCAATGAGCCCCACGATGAGCGTGCCTGCTGCGATCAGAATCGTCTTCAACATCGGAACCTCACACCATCGAAGCAAGGGCCATGACCACCACCGTCAGCGGCGGTACCCAGGCACGGAATCGTTTGAACCACGTCTCCACCATGTCTTCGTCCACCACCAGGAAGGCCCAGGTGGTGGCCATGTTGAGCAAGAGCGACACGTACACCCCGAGCATCAGCTTGTCGGCGCGCGTGAGGTAGCCGGTGGCCGGGAGCGCCTGGATGAGCGAGAAGTGGAAGAGCACGGCGGCCGCTAGCATGGGCGCGCCGGCGTTGCTGCGGACCTCGAGCTCGTCCGGCGGAACCCACAGGCCCATGAGCGAGATGATGACGATGATGAACGCCGGCACGAACACGCTGAAGGCCGCGCTGGTGGCGAAGCGATCGATGCCCAGCGTGAACTTGTAGCGAGAGACGTAGAGATCGTCTCGGTCGAAGCGCGGCGGGTACAGGTGCTTGTAGGCGCGCGCGCCCACCGTGGCCACACCGTAACCGGTCATGCGGAACTCGGAGTTCAGCGAGGTGCGCGTCGGATCTGCCTGGAAGATGAGCTGGTCCACGCCGGCCCGCTTGTCTTCCAGCTCGATGATGAGCTCCTGCGTATCGAAGGGATACGCCCGAAGGTCGACCGCGGTGGTGAAGGATCCGGCGCAGCGGTACAGCTTGAAGGTCTCGGCGTCGGCCAGCGGATCGCAGGTGACCTCGTGGCCGTTGGGGAACGTGATGTCGGTGTTGGGCAGTGCTTTATCGCCGGTCATCGAGAGGAAGAACTCCGCCTCGAAGGTGCCCTTCTGGATGTCGAAATCGCGAATCTCGTCGATGACCAGGCCCACCTTGGCGGTGGCGGGGCCGCCGAAGCGCGGGTGGGCGAGGGGAGAGCGATACGGTCCTTCGCGATGGATCGGCACCTTGCCGTTGCCCATGGCGGCCTTCTGCTCATCGCTCATGCCCTTGGGAAAGTCGTCGTCGGTCTGCACCACGGCGTAGTCGAGGGGGCTCGCATCGGCCGCGAGGCCGCCATCGGCGGGTGCGTTGGCTGCACCCGCATCGCCCGCAGCAGCCGCCACCGGCGCCGGCGCATCGCCCTTGGGGATCTTGCGCACACCGCCGGCAGCCAGCGCGCTGCTGGTGGCCGAGGCCGCGGGCGCTGCTACTGCCATGCCTTTGGGGGCGGATCCGGCGGGCTTGGGGCCCTGCGCCGAGACCTTCGACGCCAGGATGAAGGAGCCGAGGACGATGACCGCCAGGACCGACACCACCTGGAGAATGAGGAACATGCGGCCACGCTTTTGCCGCTTCGGTCGCTGCATGGGGCGGAAGGCTAACCCGAAGGCGCAGGCGATGCCGAGAAAACGCCGGGACGTCGCCGCGCCCATCCCCCGGCCATTTGCGTTTATTGCCCGGGTTTGCGATGGTTTCGCGGTGAGATTCTTGCCCGCCCTTAATCTACCCCGATGGGCACCCATCGGCGCGCTCGCCGCGCTGCTCATCGCGAACGCGTGCAAGACCAAGACGGAGGCCGAGCCGCAGAAGCCTGCGAAAGAGAGCGACGTCGACGTGCAGCTCTCCGATAAGGCGCTGGAGGCCGCGCATCTGGTGATGGGGAAGCCCAAGATGACGCCCCGGCGCTCGTCGGTGGCGGTCACCGGGGCCATCGATTTCGTCCCCAGCCGGGTGGCGCGTATAGGGCCCAGCATCGGTGGGCGCATTGGTGCGGTGATGGTCACGGCGGGGCAGCACGTCAAGCGCGGGGCTACGCTCATCTCCCTCGACAGCGTCGATGCTGGTCGTGCCCGAGCCGACTTTCTCTCGGCAAAATCCCGCCTCGCGCAGGCGGAGGTGGAGCTCGAGCGCGAGAAGCGCCTCATGGCCGGCGGCGCCTCGTCGGAGCGCGCGGTGATGCAGGCGGAGACCGAGCGCAACCTCGCGCAGAACGAGGTGCGTGCATCCGAAGCGCGCCTGCGCACGCTGGGCACTGGTTCCGCCAACGGCGGCATCGCCCTCACCACGCCCATCGACGGCACGGTGCTCGAGGTGAAGGCCCGGCTCGGGCAGCCGGTGGGCGCCACCGACACGCTCGTCGTCGTGGGCGAGATCGACCCGGTGTGGCTCAAGGTCGACATCTACGAGCGCGATTTTTCCCGGGTGCACCTGGGCGATGCCGTGAAGGTCACCACCGTGGCCTATCCGGACCGCGTCTTCGAGGGCAAGGTCGACCTGCTCGGTACCGTGGTCGACCCGGATCGGCGGGTGGTCGAGGCGCGCATCGTACTCGGTAACACCGATGGAGCGCTCCGGCCCGGCATGACCGCCACCGCGCGCATTCTCGGCGACCCGGCGCTCGCCGCGGCCCCCAAGGACGATGCGGGCAACGCGCCGATGGCGCCGATGGTGACCACCGTGCCGCGCACCGCGCTGCAGATCATCGACGGCCAGCCGTACCTCTTCCTCGAGAAGGAGAAGGGCAAGTTCGAGCTGAGGCCGGTGGAGCGCGGCAGCGATCTCGACGCCGAGGTGGAGATCGCCCGCGGCCTCAAGGGTGACGAGAACGTGGTGGTCGACGGCGGGTTCATTCTCAAGAGCGAGCTGCTCAAAGAGCAGATGGGGACCAACGATTGATCGAGCGTCTCCTCATCCTCTCGGTGAAGAACCGAGTGCTGGTCATCGCGTTGGCCTTCGTGTTCATCCTGCTGGGGGCCGTGGCCTCCACCAAGGTGGCCATCGACGCCGTGCCCGACGTCACCAACGTGCAGGTGCAGATCATCACGCCGGCCGAGGCCCTGGGCCCCATCGACGTGGAGACCTACATCTCGGTGCCGGTGGAGCGGGCCATGGCGGGCATGCCCGGGCTGGAAGAGGTGCGGTCCATCTCCCGCGCCGGCATCTCGGTGGTCACGGTGGTGTTCACCGACGACACTGATTTGTATTTTGCACGCAATCAGGTGAGCCAGAGGCTCGTCGAAGCCAAGCGCGACATTCCCGAGGGCTACGGCGATCCCCAGATGGCGCCGGTCTCCAGCGGCCTCGGCGAGATTTACCACTTCGAGGTGAAGGGCGACTCGGTGCCGCTCATGCAGCGGCGCACGCTCCTCGACTGGGAGATCACCCCGCGCCTGCGGCTCGTGCCCGGCGTGGTCGAAGTGAACACCTTCGGCGGTCAGGCGCGGGCCCTCGAGGTCTCGCTCGATCCGCAGAAGCTCGCTTCCGCCAAGGTGAGCGTGCCCGACGTGCTCGAAGCCATCGACAAGAACCACGTGGCGGTGGGCGGCGCCTACGTGGTCGACGGCCGTGAGAACGTCACGGTCCGCGGCGAAGGTCGGGTTCGCAACAAGGACGATCTGGCCGGCATCATCGTGGCCACCAAGGGCGACGTGGCCGATACCCGCCCCGGCGGCACGCCACTGTACCTGCGCGACGTGGCCGAGATTCACGAGGCGCCCCTGGTGCGCTACGGCGCCGTCACCCGCGACGGCCACAAGGAAGAGGCCGTGGTGGGCGTGGTGATGATGCTGCGCGGCGCCGACTCCGGCAAGACCGCGAGCGCCGTCAAAGATGCCATCGCCGACATCCAGAAGTCGCTCCCCCCGGGCATCACCATCGACGGCTACTACGACCGCACGGATCTCGTGCACCGCACCATCCACACCGTGGGCAAGAACCTCCTCGAGGCGAGCCTCCTGGTGGTGGTGGTGCTGTTCCTCACGCTGGCGAACTTTCGCGCCGGCGTCATCGTGGCCATCTCCATCCCGCTGGCACTCCTCGGCGTGTTCATCGGCATGTGGATCGGCGGCGTGTCCGGCAACCTCATCAGCCTGGGCGCCATCGACTTCGGCCTGGTGGTGGACGGCGCCATCATCATCGTCGAGAACGCCATGCGGCGCCTGGGCGACAAGCGCAAGGAGCTGGGGCGCGCGCTCACCGACGAGGAACGCAGCGAGGTGGTGGTCGACGCTGCCCGCGAGGTGCGCGGCGCCACCGCCTTCGGCGAGGCCATCATCGCCCTGGTGTACGTTCCGATTCTCGCGCTGCAGAGCGTGGAGGGGCGCATGTTCCGGCCCATGGCGCTGGCGGTGCTCTTCGCGCTCGGCGCCGCCTTCGTGCTCTCGCTCACGCTGGTGCCGGCGCTGGCCTCGATGTTCCTGCCCAAGGACGTGGAGGACAAGGAGAGCTTCCTGATTCGCACGGCGCACCGCGCCTACGTGCCGCTGCTGGCCAAGTCGCTGCGCTTCCCCAAGCTGGTCGCCGCCGCCACCTTCGCGCTCTTCTTGGGCAGCCTGGTCGTGGGCGGCAACATGGGCCGCGAGTTCTTGCCCACCCTCGACGAGGGCACCTTGGTGCTCGCCATGGTGCGCTTGCCCAGCGTGTCGCTCGAGCAATCGATGGAGCAGACGCGTGCGGTGGAGAAGACCCTGCTCGGCTTCCCGGAGGTCACCAGCGTGGTGTGCCGCACCGGCCGCGCCGAGATCGCCATCGACCCCATGGGCGTCAACATGACCGACGTCTACGTCATGATGAAGCCCCACGACCAGTGGACCACCACGCACGAGCGCGAGAAGCTGGTGGAGCTCATGGACAAGGCGCTGGCCGACTCGGTGCCCGGCGCCAGCTTCGCCTTCACCCAGCCCATCGAGATGAACACCAGCGATCTGCTGGCGGGCATCTCGTCGGACCTTGCGCTGCGCATCTACGGCCAAGACACGGCGCAGATGCAGCAGATCGCCAACCAGATGATGCGGGTGCTCAAGACCATTCCCGGCGCGAAGGACGTGCGCGCCGAGCAGATCGCCGGCATGAACGTGCTCACCGCCGACGCCGATCGCGTGGCCATCGCGCGTTACGGCCTCGACGTGCGCGCGGTGATGCAGACCATCGCCGCCATCGGCGGCATCGAGGCCGGCACCGTGGTCGAGGGCTCGGTGCGCATTCCCATCCGCGTGCGCATCGCCAATGCGCAAAAGCTGGGCGCCGAACAGGTGGCGCAGATTCCCGTGCGGGCGCCCAACGGCGCCATGGTGCCGCTCGGTCAGCTCACCCGCATCGACGTCTCGCCCGGGCCCTCGCAGGTGCACCGGGAGCGCCTGGCCCGCAGCATCACCGTGGAAGTGAACGTGCGCGGCCGCGACATCGGCAGCTTCGTCGACGAAGCCAAGAAGCGCCTCGACGCCGAGGTGAAGGTGCCGCCCGGCATCTCCACTTCCTGGGCCGGCGAGTACGAGCGCCTCGAGAGCGCCACCAAACAGCTCCTGGTGGTGGTGCCCATCGCGCTCTTGCTCATCGTGGTGCTGCTGGTGGCCACCTTCGGCAAGGCGCGGCCGGCGCTGCTCATCTTCCTCAACGTGCCCATGTCCATCAGCGGCGGCATCGCGGCGCTCTTCGCCCGCGGCCTCCCGCTCTCCATCTCCGCCGCCGTCGGGTTCATCGCGCTCTTCGGCGTCGCGGTCCTCAACGGCCTCGTACTGGTGGCCAGCATCGAGCGACTGCGCGACAAGGGCGAATCGCTCGACGCCGCGGTAAAGGACGGCGCCGAAGGCCGTTTGCGACCGGTGCTCACCACCGCGCTCGTCGCGTCCTTGGGCTTCCTTCCCATGGCGCTCGCCACGAGCGCCGGCGCCGAAGTGCAACGGCCGCTCGCCACCGTGGTCATCGGCGGCCTGGTGTCGTCGACGCTGCTCACGCTCTTCGTGCTCCCCACGGTGTACGCCTGGCTCGCCCGCAAGCTCGACAAGCCCGAAGCGCCCGCCGCCACGGCGCACTCGCCAACGCAACCCGCGGCATGACCACGAGAGCCGGTCCTGTCTCGTCTTGCCGGCACGCCTGCCCCTTCTGGCAAGCTGCCCCGCAGGTCTTCCTTCCCTACCAGTCGGCGATGTCGGGACTTCTTGCCGCGTCGCGAGCCGAAGCCTCGGGCCCCACCGGGCCAACTGGCGAGCCCAGCGAAGAGCGAGCCAAAAGAGGATGCCGGGACCTCGCCTAGTTTTTTGGATGCCAACGTGTACTCGCATATCCGATGCCGGCCGCAGGCGCCACGCGAGGGCGGCGCGGATCCTCGGCGGCAAACTCTACTGCGGGTGCCAAGAGCATGCGAATTAGAGGGCCAGACAGCGGAGATCCGATCGCCTGACGAATCTTCCACGATAGTTGGGCAATAAGCGGCATCGCGTTGAGCCATTGCACTACGTCATGCTCCAGCGTGAAGCTGAGACACGGTGGATCGAAGTGCTGGAGGTGATTGCGGAGCTCTCTGATCACTTGAAACGCCTTCATCTCTTCCTCGGCGTGGAACGGTTGGCCCGTGATCTGGTAAATCCACTTCATCTTGTCATTAAGGCGCCTCCCGTGGCGCGCACCAAGCTTCTCTGGATCGAACACCCAGTCCGGCGAAGGCGCATACTCGGCCCTAAAATAGAGTTGGTGTAGTGTCACATCAATGAGTGAGACACACTCTGAAACGTAGGACCGAAGATTCTGAAACCAGTCCACCGATTCAAATGCATAGCTGTGAGTAACAAGTGCAGTACGGAGTGATAGAATGCTATTCTGTAGCATCAACTGAAACGAGCTAAAGGCTTGCCCCTCTCGATCGATTCGCGGCACCAACGGGAAGTTCGGTCCCAGGCTGGTAGGTACCTGGAAAGTGAGAGCCGATCCATCTTCGGCTGGCGCATGAAAGCGAGGGGAAATGTGGACCGCCCCAGGGTGCATATCCAGCGGCGGCATGATCATGCGGCGAACGAGGCCGTATAGGTTGCGTGGAGTTCCTGGTGAAGGCCGTCGAAACGGCCCGAGAGAATGGCCGTCCGGAAGAGCATGACGGTCTGT
>JABFRG010000566.1 GCA_013141295.1 Polyangiaceae bacterium | reverse complement strand
CTCTCGGCCCGCGGCACCCGCGACGACGATGGCCCCGCGTTCGTGGTGGAAGACGGCGCGTACGTCTCCGCTCGGTGGCCCGGCGACGCGTATCTCTTCGCCCGCAAGCTCCTCGAGCGCCTCTGAGGCCGGAGAATCTCCCGGCTGCGCCTTGACGAAATACTAAACGCCTGTACCGTGCCTGGCGTGGGCTCCTTCCGCAACAAGCTGGCTCGATTGCCGCTCGCCCCGGGTGGCCCGCGGCCCGCCGAAGCACCTGCGCCCACCGAAGCGATGGGACGGCTCGACGAGCTTCGCGAGCGCATGAACGCCATTCTCCAGCGACCGGTGGAGCCGGCTCCGCCGCGGGTGCGGCACGCGCTGCCTTTCGCCACCGAAGAAACGTCGGCGGGGCCGGTGCACGTCAAGCGGACGGTCTACGGATTCTCGCACCGGGTGGGCGTCTCGGAGATCGCGCCGTCCGCCGAGTCCTCGTCGGAGCTCCTGGCGCTGCTCTCCCTCGACCCCTCGCTCGGGCGCTGCGATCCGCGACAGGCGCTCTACTTCGACACCGAGACCACCGGCCTCTCCGGCGGCACCGGCACCGTGGCGTTCCTCCTGGGGCTAGGCTTCTGGGCGCCCGAGGGGTTCGTGGTGGAGCAGTACTTCCTCCCGGAGCTGGGCGGCGAGGCGCCGATCCTCGTGCGCTACCTGGAACGCATGCGGAATGCATCTATGCTGGTGTCGTTCAACGGCAAGAGCTTCGATGCGCCGCTGCTCCGGACGCGCCTCACCATGGCGCGCTTGGGGGCGCCGCCTGCCTTGCCGCACCTGGACCTGCTCCACGTGGCGCGGCGGGTGCACAAGGAGTGGATGCCCGGCGGCGGAGGCGACGGCCCCCGCAGCTTCCGCCTGGGGGCGCTGGAGCGCGACATCCTGGGGCTCGAGCGGGTGGGCGACGTCCCTTCCAGCGAGATCTCCGCCTGCTACCTGCACTTTCTCCGTACCGGCGACGAAGACGTGCTCCGGGCGGTCATCGATCACAACGCGTGGGACGTGGTGTCCATGGCGGCGCTGCTCGGCCTCTACGGCGAGCCGCTGCACCGCACGCGCATTCCCGAGCGCGATCTTCCGGGCGTGGCGCACACCCTGCGGCGCGCCGGATCTCTCGATACGGCCCGGGAAATTGCCGACCGCGCGGTGGCCTCCGCGGGCACACCCGACGCGTACTGGGTGCGCGGGGAGATGGCGCGGGCTCGCGGCGATCGCGACCGGGCCCTCGCCGACTTCGAGACCCTCTCTCGTACCGTCGACTCCGAGAAGGTGCGCCTGTCTCTGGCCAAGCTCTACGAGCACCACGTGAAGGACTACGACGCCGCGCTGCGCGTCTCGGGGCAGGGGACCGGCGAAGACGCGTCGCGCCTCGAACGTCGACGCACGCGTCTCCGGCGCAAGGCCGGCGAGGGAACGCTCATGCTCCCGCTCGCGGGCGCCAGCCCCAAGCGCGACTGATGCAGCTACATCAGCCCTCGTCGACCGCCACCGCCACCACGTCGGTCTCGGCGAACGACACCTTGGCGTCCTCGGCCAGGATCTTCTTCGGGAAGAGCCGCGGCTGGTTCGCCAGCGTCCCCTGCAGGCGATCGCCCGCAATGCGTGTAATGCGCACCCACATCATCTCGAGCTCGTCGCGCTCCCGCGAGGGCACCGGGACGAAGACGAGCTTGGCGTGGCCTCCGGTCTCGAGCTTCGCGGCGCGCCGCATCTTCATGCCCTGGAGCGCAGCGTGGGTGTCGCGGGGAACGAGCGCGTACCCGCGCTTGCGGTCGGCCTTGTCGGTCCGGACGTTGCGCTTCGCCGCGTCCGCGTAGCACTTCGCGCACACCACGTGGACGTTCATCCGGGCGAGCACCGCTTCGGCGGCCTTGGTCTCGTCGTTCTTCTGGTGCGGCTCGTAGGCGATGGCGCAGGCGGTGCAAGCGGTGTCGCCGATGCCCTTCTTCACCTTGGCCGCCTCGTAGGTGAGGTAGCTCCCGTGCACGAAGTGCTCGCAGGCGAAGCCCACTTCGTCCTTGGCAAGAGCGCGTTCACAGAGCTGGCAGTGGTAGGGGCGGGCGGTCGACATCGGCGCAGACTAGCCCGGATCGTTCATGGGCCGGTTGGCGAAAAGGGTCGCCTGTCATCCGTTTCGGCGACAAGCTTCGGTGTGTGGTCCGGGCCGGGCGCCCGTCCAACCCCACACATTCTTCTTCCGGAGGTCCCATGCGCTTTCATTCTTCCTGGGTCGCTGTCGTCGCTGCCACTGCCGCTCTCGCGTGCGCCGCCGCGTGCACGGTCACCACCGAGATTGGGCCGGGGCCCGACGGCGGAGCGACCAGCGACGGCGGGGACGGCGGCGCATGTTCCACGAGCGGCACCGGCACTGTCGTCGTGAACGTGACCGGGCTCCCGGCCGGCGTCGACGCCAACGTCACCCTAAAGAAGCCCGACGGCAGCAACGCCACGTTGTTGCGCAGCGAGACCACCAGCGGCGCCGCGGCCGGCGTCTACGCTGCGGAGGCCGCCCGGGTGACGACGCCGGACCCGCTGGTGCGGACCGTGTACGTGCCCACCATCGCCACCGCGAGTGTTTGCGTCGGCAATACCGAAACCAGGACCATCGAGGTCGTCTACGCGCCCCTACCCGCGAGCAACAAGCTCTGGATGACCACCAGCAACGGCACCACCGGCACCTTGCTGGGGTTCGCGTCCGCCTCCCTCGCGGCCACCGGTGCTCCCGCCGCGGCCATCGCCCGCACGCCCGATCTCGGACGGCCGGTGGCCTTCGACAAGGATGGCAACCTGTGGGCCGCGGGTGCTGGCTTTCAGCGCTTCGCCGCGGCTTCGCTGGGTGGCAGCGGCGCGCTGGCCGCGGACCGGACCTTCGATGCGGACTTCGGCTGCACGCCGGGCATCCGCTCGCTCGCGATGGACAAGGACGGCAACCTATGGGCCGCGTCCATCTGTCAGGATGGCTTCGTCGCGCGCTTCGCGGCGGCCGATCTCGCGGCCTCGGGGCAGCGCGCGGTGGCCAAATCGGTGGTCGCCAAGAACCCCGACGGCATCGCCTTCGACGAGGGCGGCAACCTTTGGATCGCCGCCGACAACAAGCTCGCCCGTTACGATCGCAGCCGCCTCGGCGCGCCCATTGCGGATGCCGCCGATCTCACCATCCAGATCGACACCGCGCCGCCGGTCCTCACCAGCTACGGCGTGAACGCGCTCGCCTTCGACAAGGCGGGCAACCTCTGGGCGACGGACTTCGCGGGCGCCAAGATCTACGAGATCACCAAGGCCGAGCTCCAGGGCACCGGCAGCAAGAACCTGGTGCCGGGCATCGTCCTC
>JABFRG010000240.1 GCA_013141295.1 Polyangiaceae bacterium | reverse complement strand
GGGTGGCTTCCATGATGCGTGTCTCCTTGGGGTTCGTACCCTCGTCCAACGAGGCGGCCCCGGATCGACATGCCCCGTTCCGATTTCGATCTTTTTTCTACGCCTCGATGAGCTTGCGGAAGAGGCGCAGCGCACGATCCGCCGTAATTTCGCGTGCTTCCGGGGTCTGCGCGGTGAGCCCCAGGGGGCCGTCCAGGAGCAGGCTGGCGAGCCCGTGGGCGAGGGCCCAGGTGAGGGTCACGGCGTCGCCCTGGTCGGCGCGGCGAAAGGTCTTGTCCTCCACGCAGGCGCGGACCACCGCTTCCAGGGCCGCGTGGGCCCGCTGCCCGGCGGCGAGCGCTTCCGGGTGGTGTCGCAGGTCCACGTGCTCCGGGCGAAACATCAATCGGAAGTGCGCGGGCCGCTCCAGCGCGAAGGCCACATAAGCCTTACCCGCTGCGAGGAGCTGCGCGGTGCCACGGGCCGAGCTCGCCTCGGTGACGCCGCCGATGCGCGCGCCGAGCTCGTCGAAGCCCTGGGCCGCGATGGCCGCCAGGATGGCCTGGCGATCGCCGAAGTGGTGGTACGGCGTCTGGTGGCTCACGCCGGCGCGCCGCGCCACTTCGCGCAGGCTCAGCGCGTCGAGGCCGCCCTCCTCGATGAGCGCGGTGGCGACCTCGAGCAAGCGCTTGCGAAAGGTCTCGGTGTCTTCGTGCTTGGCCATCCTTGACACTGTCTACTTCGGGGGTTAGACATTGTCACCTAGACACTGTCACAGTGACGGTGTCACATATGGAGTGCGTCATGAAGCGAGCCATTCGGTCGTCGGTTCTGGGATTCGTCACGTTCGCCGCGCTGGCGGGCACGGTGGCTTGCGGTGGAGCCCCCAAGAGCCCGCTCCCCACTGCGGCGCAGGCGTGGCCGGAGAGCGAGATCACGCTGGTGTGGGTCGGTCGCGGCGAGGCCAACCTGTTCCAGGGAGGCGCCTACCAGCGCTCGCCCAAGCACGACTACGACTTCATGGTGGTGCAGCGGCGCTACCGCGATCACTGGGAGTCGGTGAAGGAGATGCACCGGCGGCATCCGGACTACGACGGCTCCGCGGGGCCGCGCGATCAGAGCTACTACTTTCGCATCGGTTTCGCGGCGCGCGCCGGCGAGCCCGAAGGCAAGGTGGGCGTCACCGTGGCGTCCACCTGGGGCCCGGGCGTCGGCACCACCGATCCCGAGTTTCGCAACGCCGCCTTCAGCACCCGGCCCGAGGTGAGCAGCTTCGCGCCCTTCGACACGCTTCGGCTGCAGCAACACTACCGCTACGAAGAGGGCAGCCTCGAAGAGACCGTGGAGCTGCTCGACCACAGCGGCGGCAAGGAGGTTCCCTACGTGCGCAACGACGAGCGGGCCACGCTGTACGCCACCCGCAGGTTCGACGCGCCTCCCACGCGCTTCGCCGCGCCTTGATTCAGAAGGTGGTGGCGAGCGAGAGGCCGCCGTATCGCGCGCCCCCGGCGCCGGAGATCTCCAGCGTCGGTACGAAGCGCTCCACCTTCCGCGCGTACTCCCGGGCCCGGCTCTGGCCGAACGCATCGAGGACGAAGAACGTGAGGGCCTGCGCGCCTACACCGATGCCGCCGCCCTTCCACAGCTCGGCATCGGCGGCGAAGCCGTACGCCGCGACGCCGGCGCCGGCCAGCGTGAGGCCCAGCTCCACCGCGCGGTACACCACGAAGCGCGACACGGTGCCGCGAATGTGCACGCCCTCTTCGCGCCGGTAGCCCGCTGGATCACGGGCCAGCAGCGCATCGTAGTGCTCCAGCTCGCGGCTCACCTGCACCGCGTAGAGACTGGCGCCGATGGCTTGGAGCCCACCGACCACCACGAACGACGCGCCGAGGCCGGTGCGAAAGTCGCCGCCGCGCGCCCAGAGGATGGCCCCGACGCCTGCGGTGCCGAGCCCGATGGCGGTGAACATGTACGCGGTGCCCAGCTCGCCACCATAGTAGTCGCGCATCTCGGCCCGCACGCCCGAAGGCGGCGCCCGGCGCGCCTCGGACTCGCCTTCGGCGCGGCCTTCCGCCGGAGCGAGCATCGTCATCGTGAAGAGCATCGCGGTGAGAGGCCGGCGCATGGGAGTCAACCTACGCCGCGTGCCACGCAAGGGGGAGGGGAGAAATTGTCGTCGCGTTGAACGTTCCCGGTCCGCTCGGGAACAGAGGGGCGTGCTTTCGCCCGCGAACCGCCAGGAGATCTCATGTCCAGCATCGGCGCTTACCTTCGCAACCTCCCCCACGCGGGCATCGTCCTATCCCTCGTCTCCGCCGCCCTGCTCGGGTGCAGGGGCGACTACCACGACTGTCCGGCGATACCTCCGGCGCGGAGAGCCGCGCTCCCGCGACGGCTCTCGGAGACCGGGCTCTTCGTGGCGAAGGACAAGCTCGCGCCGGACGTGCGCCCCTACAACCCGGCCTTCGCGCTGTGGAGCGACGGCGCCGAGAAGCGCCGATGGATCGCGCTGCCACCCGGCGGCGTCATCGATACCCGCGACATGAACGAGTGGATCTTCCCCGAGGGCACGCGCCTGTGGAAGGAGTTCCGCCGCGACGGGGTGCGCGTCGAGACGCGGCTCCTCCAGAAGATCGGCCCCCGCGAGGAGGACTGGGCCGCCGTCGCCTACGTGTGGAACGCCGAAGACGACGATGCGGAAGCCTCATGGGAGGGCGGGACGAACGTTCGCGGTACGCCCCACGACGTGCCCGCCGGGGATCAGTGCTTCGGTTGTCACGGTGGCCGCCGCAGTCGCGTCCTGGGGTTCTCCGCGGTGCAGCTCGCGCGCACCGCCAGCGACGGTACCGTCGACCTTCCTTCGCTCGCCCGGGAAGGGCGGGTGAGCAACCCGGCGCCGGAGAGCCTGACGATTCCCGGTGACACCGTGGAGCGCGCCGCCCTCGGATACCTGCACGCCAACTGCTCGCACTGCCACAACCAGGCGCGGCCGGAGGCCGACGGCCCCCGCTGCTACGATCCCGACAACGGCATGGACCTGCGGCTCCTGCTGGGCGATCTCGGTTCGGTGGCCTCGACCGCGGCCTTTCGCACCACCGTGCACCTCGAGAGCCGCCGCGACCAGATGCGAAAGCGCATGGGATCCCGCGAGTACGACGTGCAGATGCCGCCGCTCGGCACCGAGCGGGTGGACGCCGCAGGCCTCGCGGCCGTCGATGCCTGGCTGCGTCGGTACTGAGGGACCTTGACAATTCGTGAACGTCGTTCACTATATGAACGTGGTTCACGAAAAGACACATTCCGCATCGCCGCGCGTGGCGCGAAAGCGCGAGCTCCGGGCCGAGGCCATCGTCGACGCGGCGATGCGGAATGTGTCTTTTCG
>JABFRG010000777.1 GCA_013141295.1 Polyangiaceae bacterium | reverse complement strand
GCGGCGGAACCCTGCCCTCGAGAAGACCGGCTTGCAACTGGACGTTCCCCCGGCCTCCAAAGTGCCGGTTCAGGTGCTGGCGAACGACACGCAGCTGCTGGCGGGCGGGCAAGCCAAGCGAACCGCGGCGCTCTCGTCGCGACCGCCGCTCACGCCCATGTCGGTGGCCACGTCGGTAACCGGCGAGTCCTCGCCGCCCCCGCGTTCCTCGCGCAACGTGTACATCGCCTTCGCGGTGGTGCTGGTGCTCTCGGCGGCCGGCACCGCCGGTGTCATCAGTCTGCGGGGCGACAAGACCAGCGGCGGAGCGAGCAGCGCCACGTCGCTCTCGAGCGGGCTTCCCAGCACGACCGCCACGTCGGCCGCGGTGCTCCCCACCGTCGCGGCGCCGTCCGCCACCGAAGCGCCCAGCGCGCCTCCCTCCACCGCCTCCGCGACCGGCAGCGGACGCAAGATCCCCGGCATCGCCAGCAGCGCGAAAGTCATTGCTACGGCCGCTACCGCCCGACCCACGAGCTCGGCGGGGCTCAACGAAGGAATTCACTGAATGAGAACCGGTACGCGCAACGTCTTCCGTCGCTCCGGAGGCGCGAGCCTCTTTTCGGCGGCCATCGTCGCCTTCGCCTTGGCCCACGCCACCGCGTCCTCCGCGGCGCCGACCAAAGCCTTGCGCGACGAGCTCCAGGACGCCGCACGCGAGAAGTACGACGCGGCGGTGGAGCTGGCCAAGGCCGGCAAGTGGGCCGCGGCGCGCACCGAGTTCTACCGGAGCTACGAGCTCTCGAAGAACCCGCGGCTCCTGTTCAACGTCGCGGTGAGCGAGAAGAACCTCGAGCACTTCCACGACGCCATCACCACCTTCAAGCGCGAGCTCGAAGAGGGCAAGGGGAAGATCTCGGCGGAAGAAGACCTGCGCGTCCGCCAGAACATCGAGGCGCTCGAGAAGTTCGTGGGGTCCATCACCGTCGAGGTGAACGAGCCGGGGGCCAGCGTCCTGGTGGAGAACGAAGAGCTCCCGGAGAAGACGCCGATCACCCACTCCATTCCGCTCTCCACCGGCATTCGCACCATCACCATCAAAAAGCCCGGCTTCGAGCCGGTCACCAAGCGCGTCGACGTGTCGAGTGGCCGCCCCACCGAGCTCAAGGTGGTTCTCGAGCCCATCCAGCGCAGCACCGACGTCGAGATCCAGGTGCAGGGTCCGCCCACCGCCACCATCGTCATCGACAACAACGACGTGGGCTTCGCCGGTGGCACCACCACCTACAAGGGCAAGGTCTCGGTACGCACCGAGCCGCACTCCTTCTCGGCGCGCGCCCTGGGCTACGACCCGGCCACCGAGAGCAAGGTGGCCATCGAGGGGCAGAAGATCGTCCTCACCCTCTCCATGGCCCGCAAGCAAGACCTGGGCGTGCTGGTGGTGGACGCGCAGCCCGTGGGCGCCGTCATCATGCTCGACGGAAAGCCCGCCGGCGCCAATCACTGGGAAGGCCCGGTGAGCGGTGGCGGCCACCAAGTCAGCGTGAAGAAAGATGGATTCTACACGCGTCTCTTCGACGTCGACGTGCCCCCCGGCGGGCGGCGCACGGTTTCGGCCTCGCTCGACGAGAACAAGAGCACCGGCTGGCTCGCCTGGGTGGTGGGGACCACGGTGGTGGTCGCCGGCGCATCCGTCGCCGGCTATTTCCTGTTCAAGAACAACGACGACAACCAGATCCCCGGCTCTCTGCGCCGCGCCGAGCAAGTCCCGGTGGGCACGCAGCTCTTCCGCTTCCGCTGAACATTCGCTTTCGCTGAACCTACGCTCGAGAGGAGTCTTTCATGACCTTCACCCGTCTGATCAAGCACGGCGCTGCCGCGTCGTCGCTCTCTGCCATCGTCGCCAGCGCTGCCTGCAGCAGCACCGATCCCACGCCGCAGTTCGTGGCGGGCTTCCAGACGCAGGTGCAAGTGCCGCGTGATCTGAAGTCGATCATCGTCGACGTACGGCAGTTCGGCCAGAGCGTGTTCTGTCAGGAGTATCCGGTGGTGTACGACAGCGTGGCCGGCACCGGCACCGTACGCCTTCCGCAGTCGCTGGGCACCATTGCCGGCGCCAAGGAGAGCTCTCTCCCGGTCGAGATCGTGGTGCGCGGCACCACGGCGTTCCTGCCGCGGGGGGCACTCAACAACTGCTCTAGCGGATTCCAGGTCACGAAGAAGATCGAAGCTGCCGATCTCGCCACCTCCGACGCGAAGGCAGGCGACGTGCGCATTCTGCGCCGCTCGGTGCAGCAGTACGTGAAGGGCAAAAAGCTCTACGTGCCGATGCCGCTGCGCTACGCGTGCTTCGACGTCGACTGCTCGAAGTCCACGGTGGAAGGCGACCAGAGCTGCAAGGGTGGCAGGTGCGCGCCGCCCAGCATGCTGGCCGAGACGCTGCGCGAGTTCAGCCTCGACATGATCAACGGCACCAGCAACCTGTGCTTCCGGAGCAAGACGGCCAACGGGAAGCCCGGCTGCCTCGACGCCCCGCTGGCCCCCAAGGTGCTCGACGCCAGCAAGTGCCTCTACGAGATCCAGGACGTGCCCAACGTGCCCTTCTCCGGCGTGAACGTGCAGCTGGTGTTCGAATCCGGCTTCCTCACCGAGGTGCTCGATCAAGACGCGGACGAGGGGTTCTTCATACCCGATGCCACCAAGCCCAAGCAGTTCCAGCTGGCGCCGGGCCTGTGCGACGCGGTGAAGGGCGTGAACGAGAAAGGCGAGCCCGTGCCGCACCCGGTGACCGCCGTGGGCGCCTCCGGGGTTTGCCCCGAGAAGCGCACGCTGCAACCGCTCTGCGCCGACGAAGAAGAGCAGAAGGTCTACGGGCAAAACGGCACCGGCGCGCCCTCCTCCGGCAGCACGCCCGGCATCAAGCTCAAGCCCTCGCCCACCGGCCTGGCGCTGCTCTTCGACTTCACCGAGGCCAACAGCTCCGCCTTCGCCGCCGGCGGCATCGCGCAGCAGCTGGTGGACTTCGCGCTGCAGGACCCCTCGCTCGACACCGTGAGCATGGGCCTGGTGAAGATGCCCGCCGGCGAGGCGTGCCTCCCCGACTTCGACGTAGCCCCCGCTGCGGGCAAGGCCAACCTCGAGCTCATTCGCACGGTGCTCTCCGACTACACCTCGGGCCGCAAGGTGCTGCTCAACCGCGCCGGAGACATCGGCATGACGCCGGCGCTCAAGCAGGCCGTGACCAAGCTCGGCGCGTTGAACGTCGATCGCCGGGCCATGGTCGTCATCGGCAACGGTCCCTTCGACTCGTCGGTTTGCAACGAGGGCGACAACTCCACCACCGTCGTCACCGGCGCCAAGACCGCCGGCACCCCCACCTACGTGGTGTTCAGC